>DASWDX010000463.1:0-8876 GCA_036395055.1 Pyrinomonadaceae bacterium
CGGTAAGTGAGGGCCAGCACCGCCGCATTAACAGCTCCGTTAAAGCCGAGGGAGTACAAGGTGCCGATGCCAAACAGAGTCCCAAGCGCAAACGTGTAGATCGTTACCCGAACGTTGTTTGTCATGATCCAGCTGGCACCGACCTGGTTGGCTTCGTTCAGATCTTCCCACCAGTGAACTTTATTTTCTATGTAGAGTTCTCGGAATGCAGGTGGCACTCCTACCAGTTCTGAGAACTCCGGATCATATTTAGTTCCCAGAAATCCGATCACGGAAAACAACGCAAAAACGATGAAGGAAACTGCTGTGTAGCGCCAGGTGCGGCGAAACGTTTGCGGAAAGTCACGCGCAAAAAACTGCTTGATGCGGGAGCCGCCCTGCGGGTCAGCTTGATAAATGCGGCCATGCGCGCGAATGACGAGGCTATTGAGGTAATTGATTAGACGAGGATCGCGCGACTCGGCGCGGGCGATCGCGAGATCTGAGGCTGTGCGGCGATAGATTCGTCCCAGCTCCCGTACCTCTTCACGATGTAAACGGCGCAGCGAACTGCCGTCGAGCAACGTCAGCAGATCTTCCAGACGCTGCCACGCAGTTTTGTGTTTTTCGATGAAACGATCGGTGGGCATAAATCAGTAAGCAGTAAGCAGTAGGCAGTAAGCAGTAGGCAGTGCTAGTCTTCGTCTCATCTGATACCAGGCAACGGACGCTTTCGTATGTTTTTGCGACCTGCCTACTGCCTTCTGCTTACTGCCTACTGATGCGAAGCATTGTTGAGTGTGTACCAAACTTCAGCGAAGGTCGCAAGACTGAAACAGTCGAGCGATTGGCGGAGGCCATCGCGGCAGTCGACACTGCGTGCGTCCTCGATACGCACATAGATCCAGATCATAACCGCTCAGTCATCACTTTCGTAGCCGCGCCGGCGATGATAGTCGAGGCCGCAGTCCACGCAGTTGGATTGGCTGCTGCGCTAATCGACATGCGTCAGCATGTGGGAGTGCACCCGCGGATGGGCGCCACGGACGTGTTGCCTTTCGTTCCGATAAGCGGCGTAACCATGGACGATTGTGCGGCGCTTGCGCACAAGGCGGGCGAACGAATCGCGCGCGAACTTTCTATTCCGGTCTTTTTTTATGAACGTGCGGCGCTAAGGGCTGATCGCATAAACCTCGAGGACGTCAGACGCGGCGCTCTGGAGTTATTGCGCGAACAGATTGCCGTGGAGCCTAACCGCGCTCCCGATCTGGGGCCATTGCTTGTGCACGAAACTGCGGGAGCTATCGCGATTGGCGCGCGCCCCTTTTTGATTGCCTTCAATATTAACCTGGCTACAACGGATGTTTTTATCGCGAGAAAGATCGCGCGTGCGGTCAGGGGACGCGAAGGCGGCCTGCCGTTTGTGAAGGCGCTCGGGTTTGAGTTGAGCACACGTGGGCTGGTCCAGGTATCAATGAACATCGTGAACTACGAAGTGACGGGACTGACCCAGGCTTACGACGCGGTGCGGCGGGAGGCTGAACGAGCGGGGGTGGAAATTGTGAGTGTAGAAATTGTCGGGCTGGTTCCTGAAAAAGCTCTCGACAAGTCCGCGGAGTATTTTCAGAAGCTGGAAAACTTCTCGGACGATAAAATCTTCGAGCATTGCCTGCGGGCATGTGGGCAAATCTCAAGCTGAGATGAATCTCGGGGGTCAGGAAGGGCGGCTTGCCCCCCGCTCTTTCGTCAGACGTTCAGAATTTAAGATTGAGCAAAGCAGCGGGGGCAAGCCGTCCTTCCTGACCTTAGAGATATTCAAAGGAGCCTTACTGCGATCCCAGCTTGATCATTACCGAACGCAAACGCTCATGTTTCTGCATCAGCGTTAAGTAGCTACTTTCATCCGCACCTGCTTTTGCGCGGATGACTCTAACCAGGGCTCGTTTTTCAACCTGACTCCACTCACTCACACCTTTAACTAAAGACAGCATGACGGCGAAGTCACTCAGAGCCTGCAGCTCTCCTTCCCGCCAGTCCGTGATGTGAATGCCCAGCAGGCGCGTCAGTTCTTTAACCGCCCCGGCTCGAAAGCTTTCCGCATCGCCTCCATGCTTTGCCGCCATCCTGCCTTGAACTGCCAGACCAATGTTTCGAATTTGAAACCGATCCCAGTCACCGAATCTGGGTTCTTCCTGAGTCTGATCGAGTTCGAAAATCATCGGCCCGACAGCCAATTTGCGAAGCGTTCGCAGGGACGTACGATAGTTCGATCGAGAGGCAATCTTCTTTTCCTCATTCAGAACGAGCTTCAGCACGGCAGGATTGGTAGGATAAAAGCCGAGCTTGCGATAAAACCAAAAGGCGCCCGACTCAATACCTTCCTCGTTTTCATAACCGATTTGATAAGGGTCAATAGAAAAAGCAGTGACGCCCAACAGATGACGAAAGATGTTTAGAATGCGCGCGTAGAGCCAGGCAGTTTCGCCGTCGCGGAAAGTGTAGTAGAGATTGAAGCCACTCTCCATTCGCTCGAAAAGCGAGAGCCCCTCGAAGTAGCCAACCGGCACTCCATTCTTGAAGATCATTGCCGCATGATAAGCGCGCATAGGCAAACGCTTACCGGCAGGCAGGCCCATCACAAAAACATCGACTCCACGACCCAGATTTGTTTTGAAAACCCTTGCCGAGTCGCCATGAGTAAACCCATACAACTCACGATAGCGCACGGTTGAAGCGGCGCGGGTCATGTCGAGCATGGCTTCGCCGTCTTTCAACGAAAGCTTTTTCAGAACTGGTGGAGGGTTCTCGAGCTCACGTTGGAGGGAAATATCTCTTCTTCGGATCAGCGGCTCACGATGATAGAAGATCTTTCGTACCGGCAAATGCATTCCGGTGCGTGTTGAACGGTAACCGGGCGTCCAGCGTACATAAAGTTTCTGTGAGTCGTAGAACTCAGCCTTTTCCTTGTCCGTTTTTGGAAGGATTACGAATCGTTGAATGAGCCAGGCCACGTCACTAGCTCGACCGCCTTTCGCCGATTGCAGCCATGTTTGGTAGGGAACGTTTGCTTCCACAAAGGCGTCTTCCTCAAGCAGCGGCATGAACCTGGGCCAGGTTTCCGCCAAACGATTCTGGTCCTCAAACCAGTCCCAATCGAGCGCCACTCGACGCCGCTGACTGCGGAGTGTTACCAACCAGCGAACGATGTAATAACTGAATGTATCAATCACAGAAGTTCCGGCGATCCCCGAAACTTTAGGATGTTCAAGGGCGCTCAAATCCGTACTAGTTGCGGCGAGTCGCTTGACCCTCTCGGTAAAACGGGAAAGTTCCATCTCCGCAGTGCGCAGGACCTGCGGGCTTTGTGGATAGGCGCGCAGAAAGAGAAGTATTTCGTGATAGCGAACGAGCGCTTCAGCATTCAGAAACTGTAGTTGGAGCAGGCGGGAAAGTAGTCGTTCGGTGGTGCCTTGTTCGCGCGCTCCGAATCGACTTTTTAACTCATCGAGCTGGCTAAGAAGACGATTGATGGAGTTTCGTGGCAAGTGTCGTAGGCCCAATCAGGAAGACGTTCACTTCAAATGCTTCCGCATGAATGTTGCTATCTTCCAGGCGTCGATAGCTTTCCAGGGCAGCGAGGCCATCGTGTAATGCCCGCATGCAAGCCAGACGACGTCGAGCGGCAAATTGTGGCGCCTCGCTTCGGCAATCGTTTTGTGCGTGAGATCCAGCGGAAAGGTCAGATCGTAACGCGCCGCAATGAACCGCATGGGACGATTGCCCATTTGCGGCAAGCGAGTGATAAAAGGCACAGGACTAATCGGCGTCCAGTATTCCCGCAGTTCGTCCAAAGTTAAATGGTCCGCAAACCCTTCGCGCAGGTGACGCGTAGACAGTCCACGCCAGGCAACATCAGCCACGTAACCGGAGACGTGATTGAAAGTGCCGGCATTAATGTGCGGCTCGTGAGCGAAGGCGAGGAAGGCGATGCATGACCCGACGCTCGTGCCTAAGATCCCAATGCGTTCGTAACCCTGTTTCTTTAACCAATTCACCGCCGCGCGTGTGTCGAGAACCGCTTGGCGCATCGATTGAATCGTGCGGCCTATATTTGTGCTGACCAAATGGTCAGCTCGCTCGAGTTCAGGTGGCCGGCGCTGCTCATGATAGGGAAGGGTCAAACGCAGCGCCGACATTCCGATGAAATTGAAAATTCGGCAGGCTTCAACATGACTCTCCGGTTGTGCGTTCCACTGCGGCAACACAACTACTGCTGAACGTGGCTGCCTCGCGCGTTTCGCTTTTACCGGAAAATAACGCGCGCGGGCCCGGTTGTTTTCAACGGCGGGCGTGTGAATAGCACTAGTCCACGTTAGTTGATCATCTTCCAGGTGAAAATCCCTGATTTCCGGCAGAGCATAAAACTCTTCGCTGCGCACCATTGCCGCTTCGGAATACTCGCGCAAAACATGGCGCGGGTCATCACCATTCACATGATCGCTGATAAACGACAGTCCCCACTCAAAGGGCCGCACGAGCCGGTTGTTATCCCGCTCATGAGCAGCACGCTCGCGCCTGTGCATGAATTTCTTCCACAAAACTCGAGTACCTCTAACTGGATGAAATGAGCGAGTAATCCTAAGGGCCTGAGGCCCCGATATCAAGCGTATGGTTAGTAGCAGAAGACTTCATTCTGTGCTTTGTCCAAAAAAACAAGGGCACGGCATGTGAACCGCAAGTTGAATGCAGGCGGTAAATCACAGGCTAAAGTCTGTGCTACCCTGAGTTTTCACCCGCCAGCAAATTGCTCACCGAGTGTAGCCTGCAAAATCTTCAAGATAGTTTGATCACCACCCACATAGAGCACAATCAGCTTGCCCCTCTTAAAGAAATGAGGACTTGCCAGCCAGGATGGCTTGCTGGTGCCAATGGTCATACCGTCTGAGCTAACACGCTTCGCTTCACTATCCGCCTTTGAGGCCCGGGCGTACTCATACACTTGAACACCTTCCCTGTTGACATTGATGATGCGCGCCGGGACGGAAAAAAAAGGCTGGGAAACCTTTTCGTTAGTAAATACGGCAGTGGCGCCTTCAGCACGAAGATTCTTGATTAGATTAGCAAGCTCCGTTGGCGATCGGGGTTTTGAGCCTGAGTAAGGATGACGTGCTCTTGATCGGGTCCGATGGCGACTGGGAGTAGATTGTCCCCACGTTGAAGATACGGTAAAGAGCAACAGAACAACACACTTCAATAACATGATTAAGCCCTCCCCCATCCACTTTATATGTGTCTCGTTTTGGCGCAATATATCCATATTACGCTCGTTATTCAATGGAATCCTTCAAGAGTAATCCGACCTCAACTGTTCAGGGAGGGCTGCGCAGAATGGCGCTCCGTTCGTGGGCGATTGAAATGGCACCCGCGAAACGGAGCGTGTGAACTGCAAACGCGGGAATTTCGGTTTGACATATCCGAGCGGCAGGAATATCGTAATCGGGTCAACAAGGTCCTGCTTTACCGTTTCGCGTGGGAGCGGCCCGGGAATAGGACTCGGGGTTACAAACCTTACATTCCTGAAAGGAAGTTAAATCATATGGTCACAAGTTCTCGCCGACGTACGCTTATTGTCGCCGTGCTCTTAACTGCCGTGGCGATGTTGGCGTCCGTCGTTTCCGCAAGTCACTCTTGGGGCAATTACCATTGGGCGCGCACGAGCAACCCCTTCTCACTTAAGCTGGGCGACAACACTACAGGACCTTGGCCCGCGCACTTGTCTATCGCCTCATCCGACTGGACACAATCCACTGTCTTGAACACCACTATAGTTACGGGTGGAACCGGTGGCGTGCGACGCTGCCCGGCTACTTTGGGCAGAGTGGAAGTCTGCAACGCGAAATACGGGCAAAACGGCTGGCTCGGAATTGCTTCGATCTGGGCCAATGGAGACCACATCACACAAGGCACGGTCAAGTTAAACGACACATACTTCAACATGGCGCAGTACAACACAAACGCATGGAGACAGTTTGTGATGTGCCAGGAAGTTGGTCACACTTTCGGTCTCGATCACCAGGACACTACATTCGATAATCCGAACTTGGGCTCGTGTATGGATTACACGAACGATCCGGACGGCGGGGCGGGCGGCGCCAGCCAGACTGATCCGTCGAATGAGCACCCGAACACGCACGACTATGATCAACTGGTGACCATCTACACTCACCTCGACAGCAGCACGACTGTTGGGCAAACCGTAGTACGCGGCGCTGCGGCCGGCAATGATGCTTCGGAATGGGGTAGGCTGGTTCGTTCAACCAATGAAGGGCGGACCGCACTATTCGAGCGTGATTTGGGTAACGGGAACAAGCTGTTCACATTCGTCATCTGGGCGGATCAGGCTGAAGCTGAAGAATAAAAACAGATTCTATGGCACACCGAAAGTGCTAACTGCCAAGTCTGAGGGTTTGATTGAAAGGGCGAGACGCAGGTCTCGCCCTTGTTTTTGTCGGTGGCACGAAAAGGTGGTTCGCAGTGCAATGCTACTGCCGACCCAAAAGTCTCCGCACCATCTGCGGTAGCAAACGTGATGTTTTAAGAATTGAGCCGGTCGTGAAGTGCGAGGCCAAGCCACCAAAAAGCTTCGCAGCTTTTGGACTGTAGCGAAACCACCAAAGATCGGGCAGGAATGAAATACGATTGACGTGAATATGCTGAGGCTGGACCAGCTCGAGCAAACCCATGCGCCCGTGAGTTCTGCCGTAGCCGCTCTCTTTGACTCCACCCCAGGGAGTCTGCGCGATGCCGTGGGTGTAAACGACTTCATTGACCATCACCGTGCCGGCTTCAATCTGTTCCGCAATTCGACGTCCTCTGGCGATATTTTTTGTCCAGACGCTGGCAGTCAAACCATAGACGCTGTCATTTGCCAGCTTGATAGCTTCGGCTTCCGTTTTGAATGTCATGACCGGAAGCACCGGACCAAAAGTCTCCTCGCGCATTATTGTCATATCGTGATCGACATTCGTGAGCACGGTGGGTTCGTAGAAGAAACCATCAGGCTTCGCTGCGCGGCGTCCGCCGGCAAGAACGTTTGCGCCGCGCTGCTCGGCATCCTTCACATGATCGCTGACAATTTGAAGTTGACGTTCATTCGACATTGCGCCGATGTCGACGGCCTCTTCAGTCCCCAGCCCCTGCTTCAGCGTTCGCGTTTCCAGAATTACTCGTTGGATGAACTCGGGCGCGATCGATTCCTGCACGTAGCAGCGCTCAACTGAGGCGCATGCCTGTCCGGAATTGGCGAATGCACCCCACACGGCGCCGCGTGCGGCGTTACCGATATCCGCATCTTCAAGGACGATCATTGGATCCTTGCCACCGAGTTCGAGAACGACCGGCGTCAAATATTTGGCGGCGGCCTCCGCGACTCGTTTACCAGTAGCCACACTGCCAGTGAACATTATCTTATCGACCCGTGCATCGATGAGTGCTGCACCCGTCGAGCCATCGCCGGTTACCACTTCGAACAAACCCGGTGGCAGAGACGAGCGGCTGAAGATATCACCAAGTTTCAGGGCTATCAGCGGCGTTAGTTCGCTGGGCTTGAGCACCACGGCGTTGCCGGCCATCAGGGCCATCACCACTTCATCGGCCGGCGTCGCAAGCGGAAAATTCCATGGCGAGATTATTCCGATTACTCCGAGCGGCCGAAACACGATCGTGGACGAACGGCCCATTAAGCCGTACTGGCCAATGTCGATCTTCTGAGGCCGAAGGAGATTTTCTGAGGCGTGCGCAAAATAGTGCATGGCATCGAGAGTCGGCACTATCTCCATCGAGACGGCCTCGGCTGCGGGCTTGCCAGTTTCTCTTGAGACTAAGCGAGCAATCTCATTGCGTTCGGCGAGCATGAGTTTTCGCGCGGCGAGGATAACGCGGCTGCGCTGGCGGAATGACAACCTGGCCCAGGCAGGCTGCGCCGCCCGCGCCCGGCGTACGGCTTGTTCAACGTCTTCCGCCGAGCATAACGGCGCACGGCCGATCTCTTCGCCGGTGGCTGGATCGTAAGAAACGATCTCGCCGGCTCGCTTGTTCTCGGCTGGTAACGTTTGCGTGCTCATTTGCGAATCTGATTATCCAACAAAGCCTGTGTTGCGGCTAGCCCGTTCGGATGTCCGACTCAACTGCGCAGTCTCTCAGGTTAGGAAGGGGGCTTGCCCCCGCCCATGTTCAGTTAGCACTCATGTTCAAGCTTACAAGTTGCTTATGTTGAGAGAGAAGAGCGGGGGCAAGCCCCCCTTCCTAACCTGAGAGACGCTCATAGTTGTGAGGTTGCTGCTTCCGTTTGTGGTTTCCAGAGTTCTATTCTTCTCGGTTACAATCGTCGTTCCCATTTCTCGACAACTTCGCATACAGGAGACGTTCCCATGATCAGACCGCAGCTTGAGGAATTCATGCGCCGCATGGATCAAAAATCAGTGGCCATTATTCCCGCCGCCCGCGAAGCCACCCGTTCCAACGACACACAGTATCGCTTTCGTCAGGACTCTGATTTTTACTACCTGACCGGCTTTGAAGAACCCGAGGCGATTGCGGTTATTGCGCCTGCGCACGAACAGAAGTACACCTTGTTCGTTCGCCCGCGAGATCCGGAACAGGAGATTTGGGTAGGGCGCCGCGCCGGTGTTGCGGGTGCGAAGAGTGAATTTGGCGCCGACGAATCATTTCCTATTGCCGAGTTTGAAGAAAAGCTCCAGGACATACTTGACGGTGCGGAAAACCTTTATTACCGCCTGGGCGTCAACGCTGAACTCGACAACGCAATCATCAAAAAGATTGCGCAGATGCGCGCTCTGAATCGCAAACCGATTCATCCGCCGCGCACTATCATCGAT
>DASWDX010000464.1:0-4108 GCA_036395055.1 Pyrinomonadaceae bacterium
GGCTACGGCACGCGCTTGTGGCCGCTAACAGAAGACCGAACCAAGCCCGCCATTCCAATTCTGGGGAAGCCGCTCGTCGGCTACGTTGCCGAGTATCTCGCTCGTTACGGATGCGATGAAATAGTTGTCAACCTGCACCACCGGCCAGAATCTGTTCGCCGCGCGCTCGGCGATGGCAGCCGGTTCGGCGTCAAGCTCCACTATGTTGAGGAGCCGGAAATCCTGGGGACGAGCGGAGCAATCGACAACGCTCGAGCCCTCCTCTATGGCGACACTTTCGTTGTTATCAATGGAAAAATAATTACCGACATCGATTTGAACGCCGCGTTTGAAACTCACCGCTGCACGAAAGCGATCGCAACGCTCGTGCTATTGCCGAACGTTGCTTACGAAAAGTTTTCAATTGTCGAAACGGCTGATGGCTTCCTGCAAGGCTTCGGCGGCATACCGCAGCACCGCGACTTTAATGGCAAGCCGCCACTGATGTTCACCGGCATCCACATCCTCGAGCCGAAGATATTTGATTACATTCCCCGCGACGTCTTTTCGCATTCAACGACTGACGTGTATCCGCAGGCAATGGCTAACGGTGAACGCATCGCCGTGCACGTTGCCAGCGATCGCTGGTATGAACTCTCGACAATTCAGCGCTATCTGGATATTAGTATTCGCTTGTTGGCGGAAACCGGTGAAAGTTTCACCGCGGGACCCGGGTGCGACATCTCGGCAACTGCGAAGGTTGAGAAATCGGTACTTTGGGATAATGTCGTGGTTGAAAGTGGCGCACAGATTAGGCGCGCGGTCCTGGGCGACAACATTAAGATCAGCGCCGGAGAAAGAGTCGAGGACGTCGCGGTCGTCCATGCTTCTCTTGTTCGCGGGGCCACCGTGCCACCTAAAGCTCTCAAAGGCGAGTTTCGAGGCGACAATTTTGTGGTGCCTCTGGCTGAATGATACAATTTGCGCTCATACTAAAAGCCTGACATTGAAATTTACCACCACCGTGAGAGGATCGAACGCCCGTTTCTTTCCGTAATGAGTTCAGCAAAACAGGTGACTACGAGCGCTTTTGGCCTCTCTGCATCGGAGCGGCTCCTGCAGTTTTTAGAAGCTCAGGGCATCAGGAACAAGTTGATTGTTCCGCTCACTCCTGATGCCTCAACACGTAATTACTTTCGCATTTCCTGGACAACGGGGAAAGCGGTCGCGGCCGTTTATCCCGAGCCTTTCGACCCGGACGTCCATCCTTATCTCGACGTCACCCGGCTCTTCCTGGACAGCGGGATACCAGTGCCGGCGATATACGCTGTCGACGGCCAGTTGGGAGTGATTGTTCAGGAAGATTTAGGCGATCGGCAGTTGTTTCGTGTTTATGAGGCAGCGCCGAAGGACCAATGCGATGAGTACAAAGAACGGGCAGTTAATCTCATTGCGCAGATACAGAAAGCAACCAGCGCCGCTTATGAACGCCAATCAATCTCCAGCCGGCTTGCTTTCGATGAGCCGAAACTTTCCTGGGAATTGGATTTCTTCGTTGAACATTACTTCGGGAGTTTAAGAAACGAAAAACTTCGCCATGCGGAAACGGCCGAACTAAAAGCGGAACTCAACGATATTTCCGCCGAGCTCGCAGGGCGGCCGCGGGTCCTCTGTCATCGCGACTTCCACGCCGCCAATCTTATGGTCGACGACAACGACCGCTTGCGTGTTGTCGATCATCAGGATGCCCGCATGGGTCCGGTCACCTACGATCTCGTTTCGTTTCTGTTGGACAGGCGACCCGAGCCCCCTTCGCTTGCGGAACTGCGCGCTTATAGATTGTTTCTGTTGGAAGAGCGCAGACTGGTGGGTCTCGAGGCGCTGGATCCGGACGAAGTTGCGCAAGAATTTCGCCTGATGACAATTCAGCGCGGCCTGAAGGCTACTGGCACGTTTTCCTATCAAACGGCTGTTTGCCATCGCGGCAATGTCTATGAGCCGTTTATTCAGCCAACGCTCGCGATTGTGTTGCAGGCCGCGGAGTGGCTCGACAGGTTTCCTACATTGAGCCGAATGATCAGAGAACGAACCAATTTGAACTGATTAACACATAACGCAAACTGTTGGTTTGCGATTTGTTCATTTTTGGCAACGCACCCTTGAACCTATCAGGCTGTGATGCGACTCAAACTAACAGTTTGCGATACGAATAAAACCAGGTTACCCGAACAATAAATGGCTACTGAATCACAATCGCTGGAAATCACAAGTCCGCCGCGGACGTTCATCAACCAACTTTCGCAACATGTTGGTCAGGAAGTGACGATCAAGGGCTGGCTTTACAACTTGCGTTCGAGCGGCAAGATTCTGTTTCCGCAACTGCGGGATGGAACCGGTGTAGTCCAATGCGTAGCGCTGAAGAATTCGGTGACGCCCGAAGTGTGGGACGCGCTTAAGGGTCTCGGCCAGGAATCTGCGCTAGCGATCACCGGTACTGTCAGGGAAGACACTCGCGCGCCCGGTGGCTATGAAATCGATCTGCTGAACGCGGAAGTTTTCAATGAAGTTCACGATTATCCGATCACGCCCAAAGAGCACGGCACTGAGTTTTTGATGGACCATCGCCACTTGTGGCTGCGGTCCCGCCGACAGCATGCGATCCTTAAAGTTCGCCACACGGTGGTTAAAGCCGTCCGTGATTTTCTGGATAACGATGGGTTCACGTTAGCCGACGCACCAATCTTTACTCCCGCAGCTTGCGAAGGCACCACTACGCTTTTCGAAGTAGACTACTTTGAAGGCGAAAAAGCATATCTCACCCAATCTGGCCAGCTTTATAACGAAGCTACCGCGGCTGCTCTGGGGAAAGTTTATTGTTTTGGGCCGACATTTCGCGCTGAAAAATCAAAGACCCGGCGCCACCTGACCGAGTTTTGGATGGTTGAGCCCGAGATGGCGTACGCGACGCTCGACGACGTGATGAGCCTGTCGGAGAGAATGCTTTCGTACATTGCAGCTCGCGTACTGGAGACTCGCGGAGAAGAACTCAAAACCCTGGAACGCGACCCCGCGAAACTCGAGGCGATTGTGCCGCCGTTTCCGCGCTTGCACTACGACGATGCTGTTAAGTTCTTACAAGAAGGTCACGCGAGTGGCGCGCTCGAAACACGCTTTGAGTGGGGTGGAGATTTTGGTGCGCCTGATGAATCATTTCTCTCAGCCAAATATGAAAAGCCGGTGATGGTGCACCATTATCCTGCGGCGGTAAAAGCTTTCTACATGGCGCGCGACCCGGAGAGGAATGAACTGGCTCTGGGCGTTGATGTGTTGGCGCCTGAAGGCTATGGCGAGGTGATTGGCGGAGGTGAACGCGCAACGTCGCTCGAATTTCTTAAGGAACAAATTGCATTGCACGAGTTACCGCAGGAGGCTTTCGAGTGGTATCTCGACTTGCGCCGTTATGGCAGTGTTGCTCACGCCGGATTCGGAATGGGCATCGAGCGTTGCACGGCATGGATGTGTGGTATAGAGCATATCAGAGAGACTATTCCGTTCCCCCGTATGCTTTATCGGCTACGGCCGTAGTCAGGTTTTCCAACCTGTCTCAACTGCGAAGACTTATCAAGATGCGGAGCACAACAGACAGTAAGGTCTGTCTTACAGATGGACGAACGTTTGCGTTTGGAGTTCAATGATTGGGCTCAGTCCGGAAGAGGCGAGGGCATGGAAAAAGGCCATCGTCCGGTCGGCGAACAGGCGATTGCACTGATGGCAATTCCAATCGACGCGCGCGTGCTCGACGTAGGTTGCGGATCGGGATGGGCAACCCGTTTGATGGCTGAGAAGGCCCACAACGGCCGTGTCACTGGCATCGACATCGCTGATGAAATGATAAGACTCGCCGGTGATTGTTCCAGGTCCCTTTCTAACGTCGAATTTCAGGTAGCCAGCGCTGAGAAACTTCCTTTCGGCGATGCGGAATTTACCCACGCGTTCTCCATGGAGTCGCTTTACTATTACGCTGACATTCCAGGTGCATTGCGGGAGATCAAAAGAGTGCTCGAACCGGGGGGTCTCTTCGTTACCGTCGTAGATCTTTACGGGGAAAATCTCCCCTCGCACCAGTGGG
>DASWDX010000465.1:0-4871 GCA_036395055.1 Pyrinomonadaceae bacterium
ACCTCAGTACACGATCGTGACGGCTGACGGAAAGCCCGCGGTGCTGGTAAATATTAGTCGCCAACCGGACGCGAATACAGTTGCCGTCGTTGACGAAGTGAAGGGCGAGCTGGCAGCGATGCGCAATGAATTGCCGAAGGACGTTCGGATCGCACCCTATTACGACCAGTCGCTGCTGGTAAGGCAGTCGATCAAATCAGTGCGCGATTCAATTCTGATCGGTCTGCTGCTATCGGTTGTGATCCTCTTTGCCTTCCTAAGAAACTGGGGAACGACGTTCGTCGCAATTTTAGTAATTCCGGTTACGGTGCTAGTCACGTTCCTCGCGATGTGGCTTGCCGGTCTGAGTTTCGATCTGATGACGTTGGGTGGCGTCGCCGCGGCAATCGGACTGGTTATTGACGATGCGATTGTCGTCGTCGAAAACATTTATACGCATCTGGCCCGTGGCCAAACGCGGCGTGAGGCAATCGAGAGTGCCCTAACAGAGATCACTGTGCCGATAATCGGATCTACGATTACGCCCGTCGTCGTATTCCTCCCGCTGACGTTGCTTACCGGGGTGACTGGAGTCTTTTTTCGTTCGCTTGCCCTCACAATGGCCGTCGCATTGTTAACTTCGCTGGTGCTGGCCCTCTTTTTTACTCCCGTACTGGCTGAGCGCTTCGTGAGAGCGAGGGTAAAGAGAGCGCCCGAGATACCCGAGGAATCGGATAAGACCGAACCAATAGGAGATGAGCTCGAAGAGGAGCGCGATGAAGGCCAGGTGCTGGTGGCGGTGAGGCGCCGCTATGAGTGGGTCCTGCGGCATGCTCTGGACAATCGTTGGGTGGTAATGCTTGTTGTGGCCGCAGTTATCTTTGGTTCTTTTCTTCTTTACCGGTTTCTCGGATCGGAGTTTCTTCCCGAGTTCGACGAAAGCGCTTTCGTTCTCGATTATTGGGCGCCACCAGGCTCATCACTCACTGAGACTGATCGCATGCTTCGTAATGTCGAACAACTGCTGTTGAAGACTCCTGAAGTAGAAAGTTATTCTCGCCGGACGGGGCTTGAGCTCGGTCTTTTTATTACTGAACCTAATCGAGGCGACTTCGCGGTGAAACTAAAGCCGGGACACGCGCGATCGACTGAAGAAGTAATGAGTGTATTGCGCGATGAGATCGAAAAGTCGGAGCCGGCGCTGGAAATCGAATTTGTCGGCATACTTTCTGACGTGATCGGCGACCTGACCAGCTCGCCGGAGCCCATCGAGATTAAGCTATTCAGCGAGGACGCAAACGCGCTTCATCAGAAGGCGGAGGAAGTTGAAACAGCAATTCAGAAACTGAAGTATGTGGTCGACACAAACAGCGGCGTGATCGTGAGCGGACCAGCCGTTATTTTCAACATCGACACACAGTTGGCGGCTCGGTTTGGAGTGAACGCGAGCGATGTAGCAAACACTGTGACAACTGCGATGTCGGGCGATGCAAGTTCTACAATCCTGCAGCAGGATAGGCTAATTGCCGTGCGCGTCATCTTCCCGCCCTGGGCGCGTAGTTCGCTCGATAAGCTGCGCTCGCTGCAAGTTCGCTCATCGTCGGGAACGCTTTTTCGCCTGGATCAAGTGGCGCAGATCGATTACGACAATGGCCAAACCGAAATCCACCGCGATGGTTTGCGCCAGACTGTGGCGGTCACGGGCAGGCTGGAAGGCCAGGACCTGGGAACTAGCATCAGTGAAATCAAGAGTCTGTTGGCCAAAGATTTAAAATTTCCGCCGGGCATGACGATTGAATATGGTGGTCTCTACCAGGAACAGCAGGCGAGTTTTAAGGAGCTGGCGCTAGCGCTCTTTCTCGCCGTGGTGCTGGTATTCATAACGCTGCTGATTGAGTTTCGCTCGTTCGCTCATCCAATCTCGATTGTGACCGGTGCTGTCCTGGCGCTCGGTGGCGTACTCGCAGGATTGTTCATTACCAGGAGTACGCTCAACATAGTATCGCTGATGGGAATGATAATGGTGGTCGGGATCGTTGCGAAGAACGGTATCCTGATGCTCGATGCTGTGGAGGATCATCTGGCTGCGGGCGACACGCTGCGAGAAGCTCTGTTGCGGTCGGGCCGCCGGCGCTTTCGTCCGGTCCTGATGACTTCGCTGGCTGCTATCCTCGGAATGCTGCCGTTGGCTCTCGCGCTCGGATCAGGGGCTGAGCTGCTGCAACCGCTTGCAATAGCCGTTATCGGCGGTCTCACGGTTGCACTCTTGCTTTCGCTTGTCGTAACGCCAACTGTGTACGCGATGTTGAGCCGTGAGGCGCCGGGGGAACGTAGCTAGACAGCGGGCGGCGAAAGCGCTTATGTCTTCGCGGAACTTTGCGAGGGCTTTGCGCGCTTTGCGGTTGACTGTTACCACCGAGAAATAGACCCATCCCACGCTGCCATTGCTAATGCCGTCGTGATCGGCGAATCGGTCGTCGCATCTTCGCTTTCGCTCCGGATGTTTTCACGGGTGGCGTGGCCACTGGAGAAGGTTTTGCCACTGTTGCATCTTCGATTGGAGCCTCCAACATCGGACGCATTTCTCCGACAAACTTGTCGCTGTTCACTATGCTGCGCAGCACAATATTGATTGCTTCCTCCGGAAAGCCCGATTCAAGCGTGAAGGTGTAGCCGGTAAAGATATCGCCCGTCTCATCCGCTCCCCAAAAAAGAAAAGCCCGATCGCTTAATCGCAGCAATAGTCGCATAAGTGCGGCACGGTCGTTAACCTTGTCGACGTTGATGTAGCCATTTTTGTAATGCGGGTAGACGCGAAACCCTATGGTTTCTTTGGGAGTAACGCTGATGACAACTTCAAAACTGTCCGCGTTGGCTAGTCCCGTTCTTAAGGTGCCGACATAGTTATAAGGTTGTTTCTGGCTTTGGCTGAAAGCGATCTTAACATCCGGCCCCGCCTTCTCCAGTAATTGTGCCAGCCGTTCTCTCGTGCGGTTGCGAACGGCCTCATCGTCCTGCTGTCCATAGACGGAAGGGACAGTGATTGTGATGAGAATGAATACACCGATTGCAAATTTTCGACTCATGGAGCCTTCCTTACCTGACAGTTTTAAAAAAATCAAGCAAAGCCTTCTAGGTGAAATTTCCGATGAAGTCAATCTGAAAAAAACTTATTTGTGAGCTTCATCAAACGAAACAAAGGGTAACTGACGGCAAGCAGCCCGAGGGCATAGAGGCTATAACGCGTATTGCCTGCCAGGTCCGCGGCGATTGCGCCACACAGGAACACTACCGAGCCGATTAGCGCCAGCGCGGTGGTCCAGGGATAACCCCAGGCGCGATACGGCCGATCTTTGTCCGGCTCGCGGCGGCGCAGCACAAAGATGGAGACGAAAGAGAGCGTGTAGTTTGCCACAAAGAAAAACGCCAACGCCGAAATGACTATGTCAAACTTTTCCCCAAAAACGATAAAGATCATCGCCACGGCGACGCTCATCGCTAAAGCAACAATGGGAGTGCCGCCTTTGTTAACCGACGCTGCTTGCTTCGCGAAAAGGCCATCACGGCTAATTGCAAATAAGACGCGCGTGGACATCAGGTGATAGGCATTGATCGCGCTGAGCATTGAAATGATCGTCAGCGATCGAAAGACGGTGTCGCCATGCCGGCCGAAAATCACCTGGGCTGCAGCGCCGGCGGCGAAGTCCTGTCCGGCTATCTTCGAAATTGGAAGAACGTAGAGCAACGCCACATTAACGAGCAGGTAGATAGCTATGATCAAGAGCACGCCGCCAATCATTGCCCGAGGAATGTCGCGGCCCGGATTTGTGACTTCTTCAGAAAAGTACACCACGCCGTTCCAGCCATCGTAGGTGTAGATGACGGATTGCAGCGATAGCACCACAGCGGCGAGCAAGGCAAAACCTGCAGGCAGCGGCAGTCCGGCATGAGTTGTAAACGAGCCCTGTCCACCAAAAATAAAGGCGGCAGCAATGAGCAACAGGAAGGCAAGCGCCTTGAGCAAACTGGTAGAGTTCTGAACCGCGCTGCCCCATACGATTCCGCGCCATTGGAGTGCGGCAAACACGATGGCTATCGTTGCCGCGATGACTACACCCTTCTCCTTCAGTGCTGGAAAGAGTGCCCCGGCAAACTCACCAATAACCAAAGATACGGCCGCAGCCGAACCGCACGTCGAAAGCCAGTCGCTCCAACCGACAATGAAGCCGGCATATTCGCCGAGAGCGTAGCGCGCAAAAACGTATTGCCCGCCGGAGCGCGGAATCATTGCGCCGAGTTCTGCCAGGGAGATTGCGCCGAGCAGAGCGTAAACGCCGCCCAGGAGCCATACCCCGAGAAAGAGCCAGGGATGTGGCAGTTGTAATGCAATTGTGCCGGGCGCGCGAAAGATTCCAGCGCCAATCGTGTTGCCGATGATTACAGCGAGCCCAAAACCGACGCCGAGCACCCGCAGCAGGCGGCCGCGTTGTTCGCGCGGGGCAGGTTTTGCGACGGTGGCCAAGGGGGGTTATAAACTCCTATGCAACTTACAAGTCTCGGGATTTCGGCTATAGTACGCCTTAACAGAAATCATCCCAGCCCCATCCTTAAGTAAAAAGGAGTTTCCTCGATGAGAAGATCGATTAAATTTTCGGTTGTAATTCTCTTCAGCGCCGTCATTCTTGCCGGAGGTGTGCTGGCGCAAAACAGCATACTCGTTCCTGCCGATAACCTGGTCACGGATGGTATCACGCCAATTCCAGCTTCGCTGGTTGAGGACGTTCGCCGTTATACCGAATTTCGCGCGGCCGGTCTTTCAAGCTGGCATCCAACGCGACGCGAGATGCTTATCAGCACGCGGTTTGGTGATACGAATCAGATCCATCTCGTCA
>DASWDX010000466.1:0-9359 GCA_036395055.1 Pyrinomonadaceae bacterium
ATCAGCGGAAACATAACTACCAATCGCTGAGGCTTGAAAGCCGACATACAAAATGTTCGCGCGATGTCCGGAAGAAATCATCCATCGCTCAACGGCGAACGCTCCCGGATCATCATAGCCCTTATTATACGCGATGTTCTCACCGATCACTCGGAAGTGAAGAATGCCATTTTCATGAGCTCGCTCCTTTATTCGCAAGCCTCCTGGTGTTTCATGAGAAAAATATCCCAGTCGGGCCATGCTTTCCGAGTGCTGCCGGGCCATATGGCACAGTTCAGAATCCCAAGTCAGCGGTGCTAGTCCTTTTTCAACACGCGCTTGATTAGTTATCTCAAACGCACGTCGTTCGATTGGGCTGGCGTCGTCGAGCGAGGTTGAAGTGGTCGCCGCAAATTCCGCTCCGGCCGTTTTAACAGCGGTGTTTTCTTCTGACGTTACCCGGCGAGCCCCGGAGAATGCGGCATTGCTGACGGGATCGGAAATGAGGCGAGCGATTGGGCGGACCTGGACGTCCTGTGCCAACGCACTTCGGCAAATGGCAATCATTACCAGCAATAACATCGCGACTGTTAATGGGCGAACACGGACTTTGGAAATGGTAATCTGACTTCCAGGCGGATTCGGCTTTGAACTAAACATTAAGAAGGTATCCCGCTTGACTTGGCGCCGAGCGAAAGGCCCTGAGGAAGGCTGTTTAAAGAAGAAAACCTGGCCGGGGCCGGCAGGTCAGGAACGTCAAAACTCAGACTAGCAAAAATGCTAAACCAAGATCAACAATTTTCGCAGATTCGTAATGGTTAGGAATGAGAGATCAGGATGCGAAGCAGTCGTGACGCATTTGAATCAGTTTTCGCTGGTCGCGTGGCAGCTTCAATGGAAGAGGGCTAGCTTGCGTTTTGCATCGAATCTGGGCTGTTTTCGGGTGCGAAGCGCCTGACCGTCTGTTCCCAGGAGGAGCGAACGGGGTAACCATATAGAAGGACGGCTACGGCAACCACGCCGGCTTGGTATGTGTAAATGGTTATGCCTGTTGCGAGCGTGGCAACAAATCCTAAGACTGCTATTAGGATGCCAATCATGGCCACCCGCATCGTCGTCCTTTGCAGAGTAATCAGAAGGCCCGATGAGCCCTGGAGCGCAGCGATATCCTGCAAGCGCATGTTCGCAAACTGCGTGCGTCGCAGCGCAATAGCGCCCAGCCCGAAAATCAGAATGCTGATGCGGACCGCGATATCGAGCGATGGACTAACTCGCAGCGTGAGAAACTTCTGGCTTACAAAAGCAAGCACGCACAAAAGGATTACTGCGATCAAGAGCCAAACAACTGTCGTCGCCGTGGTCTTATGACGACGCGCTAGTTCAGATTGAACACTCAGGTTTAAGGCAGCGGGAGTTTCCATTCTCAGTCCCAATCATCCGTCAACTTGATGACTATGAGCAAGGTGCAAACGTGAAAGATTGAAGCGTTGCAGCAAAAAGCCCGTCATGAGATCACGACGGGCCAGATAAAAAGAGCATAGTTGACTAAAAGAGTTAAGGTTTAATTTCCCTCGGAACCGAAGCTGCTGGTGCAATCGGAGTAGGTTGGTTAGCATTTTGTGTCGGCGGTCGTGGGTTGGGATTCGAAGGTGCCGGACTACTTGTCCCCCGCTGCACGGGCGCAACGGGTATTACATTCGAAGGTAGCTGCCCGTTGTATTTCAGGGCCTCGTCGATCAAATCAGCATTGCCTTCCTTTTTGTCCCTGCTAATCAGTATGCCGTCTGTGTTGACGGTAACATCAGCTCTTCCCAAAACTTCCTTCAGCAGGTTTCCCACGAAGCCCGGGCGCTCCGGCGGGGCCGTGTTCTTCCGCGAAGGATCAGGATCAGGAATCGGCGTGCCGATGATACTCAGCTGCTCTTTGGCCTTTTCGGCATAATCGCTGTTGGGAAAATTACGCAGCAGGTCCTGATAATATTTGGCCGCTTCGTCGGGCTCCTCCTCCTGCTGATAAGTGTACGCCAACCTAAATAGCACGCCATCCCGTAGCGAGAAGTTAGGATACTTGTCAATTACTTCCTTGAAGCGAGACTGCGCCCCCTTTAGACCACCTTTGCCACGTTTGTAACGAGGTTCCAGATAGAAAATCCCGACCTGATAACTATGCATCGCCAAACTTTCCTGGGTTTCCCGTAGTCGATCTTCCACTATGGGACGAAGATTAGTCTGCGGATACTGCTGTAACAGTGACTTTAAACGTTGTTCGGCTTTGCGTGCGTGACTTATGTCGCGATCAGAAAGACCCATCTGTCTCATTTCCGCTTCGGCGACTTTCAGCATCGCATCGTCGGCGAGCGGATCGGTCGGGAAAAAAGTGAGCCAGTCTAAATAGCCCTGCGCCGCCTGAATCAGAGAGGCGGTGGTCCCCTCCAGATAAAAGGAATCAGCGATTGCCAGTTTTGCCAGCGGCAGAAATCCTGAATCAGGATATGTGTTTATGATTGTCGAAAAAAGCAGCCGGCCCGTTTCGTGATTTCCCTTTCTTACTTCTTTGGCCGCTTCCTCAAAGAGAACGCGGTCACGTCCTGGCGACACGGTGCCGGTCAATTCCTCATACTTATCGTCGCCGCCGCCACCGAGAAGACCGAAGAGACGGCCCTTCTTTTTCTTTTTCGTAGGCGTGGCGCCGCTAGCCATTCCCCCGGTTCTCGCGCTCGCAGTTGCCTGTAGTCCAGCTTGCACGCGGGTATTAAGATCTGCAACGGAAGTTTCCAGCCGGTCCAGAATGGTCGGATCATAACGCTCGGAACGTTCCTGTTTGCCGCGTACGTCGCTGAGCTCAGACATGATCGACCCTACTTCCTTATCAAGGCCACGAAGCCTCTCGCGCGGATCGTCGGGATTCTTCTTCTCGCCCTGGTTCGCCTGCTTTGGCTCGATTGAAGAAATGGCGCCGTTGAGCGATCGCCGCATCGAATCGAGCTTTGATCGCATCACGTCCAGACGTTGAAGCGGCGAAAGCTCGCTCTGCGTGCCACCGCCTTGTGCCAAAGCGACAGAGGCCAAGGCCAAAATAAGTGCAGCGCAAATCAACAAATGAGCACTGAAGCGAGAATGCATAACTAAAACCTCCGATAAGACCAATTTTTGATTTGCGATTTTAGATTTCGTGATTTCGGGGTGACATCACGCAAGGTTGCTAAAAATCAGAAATCAAAAACCTAAAAATGCCTAAACCCATTGCACGGTTGCTTCGCGCAGTCCCCGTACGGCCGCTTCGGGATCAACTGCGCCAAAAATAGCCGAACCGGCTACGATAATTTCCGCGCCCGCAGCTACCACCGACGCGATGTTTTCCAGATCAATACCGCCGTCTATCTCAATACGTGTATCGAGCTGCCGCTCCTCGATCATGCGTCGCAATCGCCTTACCTTGTCGACCGATGTCTGTATGAATTTCTGTCCACCAAAACCGGGGTTCACTGACATCACGAGAACATAATCGGCAAAGGGCAATGCTTCTCCCAAACTTTCAATGGGCGTCGCCGGGTTGAGTGCGATTCCGCCCTGCGCGCCTGCCGCCTTAATAGAAGCTAGAGTTCGGTGCAAGTGTGCATCTGCCTCAACGTGAACCGAAACCATATTCGCCCCCGCCTCGACGAACTGCTGCGCGTATCTTCCCGGTTCGGAGATCATCAGGTGGGCGTCCAACGGCAGCTCTGTTGCCTGGGCAATCGACTTAACGACCGGCAAGCCAACCGTGAGATTGGGAACGAAATGTCCATCCATCACATCCACGTGAAGGATCGTTGCTCCACCCCGCGTAACTGCCTCTATCTCGTCGCCCAGACGAGAAAAGTCGGCTGACAAAATCGAGGGGGCGATATCAATTGACCTGCCATTCATTATCAATAGACCAAATTGCAACCACTCCGGCGAACCCTTCAATGAGACCAGACGCGCTCACGGATTCTCCCGGTTGGGTCTGGTAGAAGGCGAAGGTTTCGGTGCCGCTGGGTGCAAATTACCATTCTGGTTGACGCTACGATTTACGTTGGTGTTTCCACTCCCCGCTGCCCGATTAGAATTCAGATTAACAGCGTTATTTGTGTTGGCGCTATTCGCGTTTTTATTAGCCGCCGCTTTGTTCGCGTTAGTATTCTTGTTCTCGCTGCTGTTCGCGTTATCGTTAGCGTTCTTGTTGGTATTTTTGTTGCGCTTCGGTTTGTTTTCATTCGCTAAATCAGGTTCACTCGTATACGGCTTGTCCTCGGCTGCCTTTTCGGGAGCGACAACTTCAGATGTTTCTCCTTCTTTCACCGTCCGGCTAATGTCCATGGCCACAGTCTGGCCGGCCTTAACCACCTCGCCTGCTCGGGGCAACTGAAACAAGACCGTATTAGCCTTCACTTGATTGCTCGGCCTGGTGGCGCGAACGCGAAAGTTCAAGCTGGCGCTTCCCAACACACGTTCTGCTTCGAAACGATCTTTCCCTACGACATCCGGAACCTTCACTTCCGGACTACGAAGAGATAGATAAACCGTCGTGGCCAAGCCAAACACAAAAACGAAGGCGATCGCGATCACGATGCCAATCCTTCGAAGTGCTGACAATGCCGCGGTGGCGATATTCACTTAGCTAACCTCAACCCACCTCTGAATTACCGAGTTGGCCTGAAAACCAAGCCGCGAAGTCTAACATCCGGTACAGACGGTCGCAAGGTTACGAATTTTCCATACGGACGCAGTTTGAGACCGCGAGTTCTGAGTCCACTCTTCAGGGTGCTAATGGGCTATCCACGCAAGCCAAAGAAAACTGCAGCAGCGATGAATCTTCGCAGTTGTGCAAATCATTACCAGCGCATTCGTTCAAGGGCGCAGATGAAAAAACCGTCTGTACCGTCCCGGTGTGGCCACGTTCGCGCCGCGCCGGACGAAGTAATCAGTGTTGAGTCAAGCGCCAACTGACCCGGTCTGAAGATCTTGTTGTTTTCAAGGAACGTTTGCACTACCTCTTCGTTTTCCTCGGGCTCGACCGAACAGGTCGAATAGATGAGCCTCCCCCCAGGTTTTACTACGCGCGCGGCATTGAAAAGCAGTTGCTTCTGGCGACCGGACAGATCCTGTATATCAGCCGGTGAGATGCGCCAGCGGATCTCGGGGTTGCGCCTTAGAGTGCCTGTTCCGGAACAAGGAGCATCAACCAATACCCGATCAAACGAGCTTTCAGCCAGGGGCAAAGCCGATAAACCGTCGAGCGCGACACAGTGAATACTTCGCAAACCTTGCAGTTTAGCCAATGAAACCAGTGTTTTAAGACGGTGTTCATGTAGATCCGAAGCAACTATTATTGCGGAATCGAGGCATTTGTCGGCAATCTGAGTAGTCTTACTTCCGGGCGCGGCACAGAGATCCAGCACCCGCTCGCCCGGTCGGGCGCCCAGCATTACGGCTACCAGTTGCGACGCTTCGTCCTGGACATAAACCTCTCCCGCGGCTACCGACTCCGCTAACAGACCCCGGCCGCCGACTATTCGCCAGGCGCCGCTAACGATTCTTGAAGAAACCAGCTCCGCACCGGACCTGTGCAGGCGCTCACACACTTCACCTTCCTGCGCGCGATTATTCACGATCCGAAAGGCAACCGGCGCCGGCTCATTATTAGCCCGCGCAAACGCCTCAGTTTCTGCGGCGCCGAACGCTTTAGTCCATCGTTCAATCAGCCAGGATGGATGTGAAGTGGCGACAGCAACCCGCTCGATGGGATCGTGAATACCGCTGGTGGGATCTACTTCCGGTTCTCGCGTCGCTCGCCGCAAAACCGCGTTGACAAGACCACCTGCAGAGCGCAGATGCGCAAAGTGAACCAGGTTGACCGACTCGTTGACAGCCGCTGAAGCAGGCACGCGCGAGAGGAATCGCAATTGATAAAGGCCGAGCCGGAGAACAACACGAACCGCCACATCGAGCTCGATGACTTTCCGATTTGCGTAATGCTCAATGAGCCAGTTCAGCCATAGCTGCCGGCGAAGCACACCCATTACCAACTCGTGGCACAGAGCGCGATCGTGTGGTTTCAATGCCGCTTCTTTCGTGGCCAGTAGAACCGAGGCGTAAGCGCCAGCCTCAACGCGCAGCAGAATCTCAAATGCTGCCAGACGGGCCGGCGAAACAGAATTAGACTTCACCAAAGCGATCGCCAATCTTTAAGTGTGTGCCATTGAGGAAATCTCTCACGCTCATGCGGCGTTTCGATTCCGGCTGCACTTCAATTAGCCGGAGAGCTGTCTCGTCGCCGGATTTCACCAACAGAGAATCGCCGTGAGCGGCAATCACCTCACCGGGGTGCGTGTCGCACGCTGCCTCAAGTGTTTCTGCTTTCCATATGATTAGCCGATGAGATTTGTGATGAGTGTATGCGTTGGGCCAGGGCTGAAATCCTCTGACACGGCGCTCAATCATTACTGCCGGATCCGACCAATCAATAGCGCCGTCGATTTTCTGTAATAGCGGAGCAAAGGTGGCGTCTCGATTATGTTGCGGACGCGGTGTAATTGCGCTGAGCTGAGCTACAGTTTGGCTCAACAGATCGGCACCCATAATCGCCAGGCGTTGCATTAATTCGGGCGTGGTTTCTCTCTCGCCGATTGACGTCTCGCCCTGCAAAAGAATAGGCCCCGAATCAAGTTTCTCTTCGATGAACATCGTAGTCACGCCAGTTTTCGTCTCGCCGTTCACGATCGCCCAGTTGGCCGGCGCAGCGCCGCGATAGAGTGGCAGCAAGGAGAAATGCACGTTGATACAACCCCGGCGCGGGGCACGCAGAAACTCAGGCGGGAGAATTCGTCCGTAAGCTACCACTACGGCAACGTCGGCGTTGTAAGAGGCAAACAAGTCTTTCGCTTGGTCAGTTTTGATCTTGTTGGGTTGTTCGATCGGCAAGTTGTGTGCAAGTGCGAAATCTTTGATTGGCGAAGAATGCAGGCGATCGCCGCGACCCGCTGGCTTATCAGGTTGAGTCCACACGGAGAGGATTTCGTGCCCATCTTCCAGCAAACGCTGCAAAGAGGGTACTGCAGACTCAGGCGTGCCCATGAAAACTATCCGCATGACCCCTGGCTTACCTGCGAAGAGCGGGGGCGAGCCCGCCTTCCCGACCTGAGAGATTCTCCAGCTTGAGAGTTACTGCCCCAGTTTGAATGGCTTTTAGAATCAAAAGGGAAAACTCGAGCGGGAGAACCTCTCAGGTCGGGAAGGTGGGCCTGCCCCCGCTCTTCCAGTCAATTTTCTAAGTCGCCGCCCGCTTCTCGGCCGACGCGCTGATAGTGGCCGCCATTTTCTCCGCCGAAACTTTGGCTTGCATAAACAACAAAAGATAATCGTGCCCGCCCGCCTTCGAATCTGTGCCCGACATGTTGAAGCCACCAAAGGGATGGACACCCACCAGCGCTCCCGTGCATTTGCGATTTAGGTAAAGATTGCCGACATGAAACTCCCGCCGCGCTCTTTTCAACTTTTCTTCGTCAGCGCTATAAACCGCGCCGGTTAATCCATATTGCGTATCGTTGGCAATCTTCAGGGCGTCGTCGTAGTCCTGAGCCTTAACGACGGCCAACACTGGTCCGAAGATTTCTTCCTGTTCGATAGTCGCGCCCGGCTTCACATCGGCAATGACAGTCGGCTCAATGAAGAAGCCCTGTTCTCCATCTGAACCACCGCCGCTCACAACTCTGCCACCTTCGCTCTTGCCCTTCTCGATGTACTCATTAATCGTCTTGAATGCTTTCTCATTGATGACGGCACTCATGTTCGTTGCCGCGTCATCCGGGTTTCCGGTCTTGATCTTCTCAGCTCGTTCCGCAATCTTGTCCAACATCTGATCGTAAACCCGTGCATCGATAATCGCACGCGAGCAGGCGGAGCATTTCTGCC
Source organism: Pyrinomonadaceae bacterium (assembly GCA_036395055.1). Taxonomy (GTDB): domain Bacteria; phylum Acidobacteriota; class Blastocatellia; order Pyrinomonadales; family Pyrinomonadaceae; genus PSRF01. The sequence goes on from DASWDX010000466.1 coordinate 7,915, forward strand.
CCTGAAAACCAAAAGCCGACTGCACTACTCCAGTCGCGGCATCATCGAGGTTTGCATCATCGGCAACGATGATCGCGTCTTTCCCTCCCATCTCCGCAACCACGCGCTTGATCCAGATTTGACCATCATGAACCTTCGCAGCACGCTCGTTGATTCGTAGTCCAACTTCCTTTGAACCGGTGAACGCGATGAAACGCGTCTTCGGATGGTCTACTACCACGTCGCCAACTTCAGCACCCGAGCCGGTCATGAAATTCACCACGCCGGCAGGCAAACCAGCCTCTTCAAGAATTTCAAAAAACTTGAATGCGATTGTCGGTGCGTCGGATGAAGGTTTCAGCACGACGGTGTTGCCGGTCACCACGGCGGCGCTGGTCATGCCCGCCATGATTGCGAGTGGAAAATTCCAGGGCGGAATCACAGCCACAACGCCGAGCGGAATGTAATCGAGGTGGTTCTCTTCTCCTGGGATCTTTACGAGCGGTTGATCGCCTGCATAGCGCAATATCTCACGCCCGTAGAATTCGAGAAAGTCGATCGCCTCGGCCGTGTCGCCGTCAGCCTCGGCCCAGGTCTTTGCTACCTCGTGAATCATCCACGCCGAGAGTTCATGCTTTCGTTTGCGGAGAAGTCCCGCCACGCGAAACAACAAATCAGCACGCACTTGCGGACTCGTGTTTCTCCAGGTTTGAAAAGCATCGTGCGCTGACTCCACGGCGCGATTAGCAAGTTCCTTAGTTGCTTTCTGAAAACGCCCAACAACTTGCGTGCGATTAGCAGGATTGACGCTGTCGAGTTTGGCATCTGTAGTGAGGCGCTCACCGCCAAGCACCAGTGGATACTCACGGCTCAGTTCGCCTTTCACTTTCTCGAGCGCCGCGCGCATTGCCTGCGCATTTTCTTCTTTGCTGAAATCGGTCAACGGTTCGTTACGAAATTCTGTGGGCATGTCTGACTCCAATAGAATTTTTTCCAGATACTATCACAAGCGGAAGTGACCAAAGAGCGGGGGCAAGCCCGCCTTCCCAACCTGAGAGGTTCTCCCGCTCGACTTTTCTCTTTCGATCTTAGTGGCATTCAAAACTGGGTAGTAACACTCAGGCAGGAGAACCTCTCAGGTTGGGAAGGCGGGCTTGCCCCCGCTCTTTGTTTGGATTGTGAACGAGCCCTGAACTAGTCAAAACGCAGCCGATTCTCAAGCACCGGTTGCGTGCATTTAACGCTTTCTGCATTCTCTAACCCGCCGCCTGCCGGAGGCGGTACTGACCTGCCGCCTGCTCCTGCCGCCTGCTCCTGCCCTCACTCCCACTTACCCGCTTTTTGCAGTTTCCTGATTTTGCGTTTTACCAACTCACGTTTGAGGGGACTCATCTTGTCAAGAAACACGATGCCATCGCAGTGATCGGTTTCGTGCAGCATGCAGCGGGCGGTAAGTTCCGTATCGT
>DASWDX010000467.1:0-5922 GCA_036395055.1 Pyrinomonadaceae bacterium
AAAATACTTTCCTAGCAAAACGTGAGCTGTTTCCGCTATGCCCGCTTGACACAAAAACTCGTGGGCACGCGCGCAACTGAGCTGACTTGTTTTGAATAGATCAAGCCGGAGAAAAGATCATCTTGCCGAAAACCCTCGGAAGTTGTAGCTTTCGACGAATCAAAATAGATTTAAGCGCGCTCAAACCGGCGCTTGGGCATCCGGGAAATGTCGTGACTTTTCCTTTTATTCTGCCACGAATCTTTTCGCTGCTCGGAGGACAATCATGAAGAAATTGAGTTTTATTACTTGCTGCTTGCTTCTAGTCGTTCTCGCGAACTCGGCACTTGGACAGCGCATTCTCGGTGAGTTTACCGGGACCATAACTGACCCGAATGGTGGGAAAGTAGTTGGGGCCAAAGTGACCGCAGTTGATCCGGCCATAGGGCGCACCTGGACGGGGCAGACAAATGAAGATGGCGTCTACCGCCTGGTCAGTTTGCCTACGGGCACGAGGTATGACGTAAGCGTCGAGCATCAAGGTTTCAAGACAGCCAGGCAGGATCAGATTCCCCTCGATGTAGGCGAGGCAAGACGATTGGATTTTTCATTGGAGGTGGGCCAGGTCAGCGAAAGTGTGCTGGTTTCTACGGAAGCCAGTCAATTAAACCTCGAGCGCGGGGAAGTGTCGGCGGTCGTAACGGAACGAAAGATCGTGGATCTCCCTTTAAATGGACGCAACGTCTATCAGCTCGCGGAACTTCAGCCGGGCATCATCCGCGTCGCGGGTAGCGGGCTTCAGGAATCAGAAACAACCGACGCCCAGATCGGCGCCGGCGGGACGCGTTTTCGTGACAATCAAATATTGCTCGATGGTGTTACCAACAACAACGATCGACAAGGCGGCCGCACGACGCTGGCGCTGAGCCCGGATGCAGTGGAGCAATTCCGAGTCGTCACCAACAATCTATCGGCAGAGTTCGGACGGTCAGCCGGCGGTCTCCTGAGCGTCGTGACTCGTGGCGGCACGAACACATTTCATGGCTCAGCTTTCTGGTTCCATCGCAACGACAATCTCGACGCAGCCACAACGTTTGAAGCCCGCAACAACAACAAGGGTGAATTCAAACGAAATCACTTCGGGTTTACTCTGGGTGGGCCAATCATCAAAGATCGGACCTTCTTTTTCTTTTCCTACCAGGGTTTGAGACAGATACGCCCGGCACTCACCAATTTCTTAGTCGAGACGCCGGAGTTTCGCGCTTTCGTGTTGCAAACGCGGCCCAATTCTCTCGCCGCACGGTTTCTAAGAGACTACCCGCCCCTGATGAATCCCACAACTAACATTCGCGATATCGGTAGCCCGGCTTCAGGCGTGAATGTGTTTGGGCCAAACGACGGCATTCCGGATGTAGGAGAGGCGTTCATACAGGTCCCCGGATTCACTTTCGACAATCAATATTCGATTCGCGTGGATCACACTTTTAATAGAGGCAACGACGCTCTGAACGGACGCTATAGTATTAACAATCGCCGGGAGCAACGCCCGGGTGATAATAGCGCTCGTCTGTTCACGGTGGACTTTCTTGAAAAGGACCAGAACGTGTCGCTGAGTCACACCCATATCTTCTCACCGGAAGCTACGAATGAACTGCGTCTGGGCTACAACTACGATCCACAGATCAACCCTTCTGAGTTTCCGGAGGTGCCGCATGTTCAGTTCAACGCCGGTCGGGCCGGGCGTTCTGTCTCTCAGTTTAGCCAGGCTTCCGGTTTCGTCTTTCCGCTGGATTTCCGGCTACACACTTATCAGCTTTATGACGCGTTTGCGCTCACGCGCGGAAATCACGGTCTGAAGATCGGCGGCGAGCTGCGCCGTTTCCAGGAGAACAGCGATTTCCCAACCTTCCTCAAACCCCTGGTGACCTTTGCTGATATTTTGGATTTTGCCGACGATGAGGTGCTGACGATTCAAGCTCGTGTGGATCCGCGTACGGGGCAGTCCACCGGCACCTACCGACATTTCCGTGCTACGGAATTCGGTCTCTTTGTTCAGGATGATTGGAAAGTGACTCCGCGCCTAACTCTCAATATCGGCCTGCGCTACGACAACTTCGGCACGCTTAAGGAGAGAGACGGGTTGCTCTCCACGATAGTATTTTCGACCTCGTCACTGGCCGACGCACGGATTGTTGAGGTTGATGAACTATACCAGAGAGACAACAATAATTTTGCTCCTCGCTTTGGGTTCGCGTGGGATCCACGGGGCGACGGACTCTGGGCTCTTCGCGGCGGCGCCGGTCTTTTTTACAGCCGCATCTGGACAAACTTTAGCGGCAACTCGCGATTTAATCCGCCACACTCGCTGGCAGTAACGCTCAACGCGACCACGCCCGGCCAGAATCCGCGCGCGGTCTATCAATTCGGGTTTACGGGCGACCCAGCCTTCGCGCGCCCGCTCGATGCTAGGGGCGGCAGCACGGCTCTTCGTCCGACGGCACAAACTATTGATCAAAACCTGCGTGCGCCGTATGTGACAGAGTGGTTCCTGGGTGTGCAACGACAATTGCCCGGCAACTGGATGGCCGAAGTGAACTATCTCGGTTCTGCTGGAAGAAAGTTACTGCTACGCCAGGAGATCAATCGCTTTTCCGGAGATCTGGCGGACGGCGCATTGAATCGCGTGAATCAGAGCTTTGCTTCCATTACTCACGGCTCCAATGGTGTGAGCTCAATCTACAATGGTCTCGCCACGCAACTTCAGAAACGCTTCTCGGGCGGCTACACGGCCCAGATTGCCTATACTTTCAGTCGCTCGATTGATACAGACTCGGAACCCTTTGGCGGGGGCGCCGGCGAGTTGCAAGGCACGATGGACGTGGGCAACATCAGACTCGACCGCGGTCTCTCGGCTTTCGACGCAACCCACCGGCTCGCTGCCAATTTCATCTATGAGGTGCCTTTCCTCCGCGACCGCAAAGACCTCGCCGGCAGTCTTCTTGGAGGCTGGCAAATTGGTGGCATTCTCTCGATGCAGTCGGGTTTTCCATTCACCGTGACGACATCGCAGGACTACAACTTGGACGGAGTCGCTTTGGATCGTCCAAATCTCGTAGGATCGCTTGATCGCGTCGTCGGACACAGCCCGCGTGATTTTCTCAACGGGGCTTTTGGCGATCCCAGCCAGTTAGCCTCGCTGTTTCGTCCGGCACCGGCAGGAACAAATGGCACCCTGGGCAGAAACACTTTTCGTGGTCCCGGTTACGTGACCTTCGATCTTTCACTGATGAAGTCATTTGGCTTGCCCTGGTTCACAGCTGAGAAGAGCCGGCTGGAGTTCCGCTCCGAGTTTTTCAACCTCTTCAATCGTGTGAATCTGCGGGCTCCCAGTAACTCGCTTGGTACGTTTTCAACAACTACTGGTCTCTGGAGCAACAGGGCCAACTTTGGGCGATCGCTGAGCTCATTTGACGCGCGCCAAATTCAGTTTGGGTTGAAGTTTATTTTCTGAAGAGGAATTCTCTAAGCCAAACTGACGATCATAGTTCCGCATTTCAAATAAAGGGAGAACTCCATGGATCGCCGAGAGATGCTGAAAACACTCGGTGTTTCAGTGGCCGGACTGCCACTGGGCAAATTGCCAGAGCTAACTAGCTGGGCTCAGAGCCGATCTGTGCCAACGGCCGCGCCGAACATCATCTTCATCATGACTGACGATCAGCAGCAGAGCGCGATGAGTGCCTACGGCAATTCCATTCTTAAAACGCCCAATTTGGATCGCATTGGCTCTGAGGGAATCCGGTTCACTGAGATGTTCGTAACCAACTCGCTGTGCGCTCCCAGTCGCGCTTCTTTTCTTACCGGTCTTTATTCACATACTCATGGCATCACCACGAATGGAGCGTCCACCTCTATCTTTCGCGATCAACCCGGGCTAAAAGAGGAGCAGGAAACTTTTGTTCACTTGTTGCGGCGCGCCGGGTATCACACTGCCCTGATTGGAAAATGGCACCTTCGTTCTTTGCCCACCGGATTCGATCAGTGGATTATCCTGCCGGGCGGTGGCGGCCCCTACAACGATCCCGAGATGATTACCAATGGCATGAGAGTGAAGTTTCGTGGTCATGCCGACGACGTGGTATCCGATCAGGCTCTGACATTTCTCCAGGAAAGGCCTAAGGATCGCCCGTTCTGTTTGCTTTTCAATTTCAAGTCACCGCACCGCAACTGGGTGCCGGCGGCGCGTTTTGAGAAAGCGTTTGAGAACATCGAGATTCCTGTTCCTCGCTCCTTTAGCGACACTTTTGAAGGACGGCCGCAGGCGCTCCGCAAGACTGAGATGGCGGTTGCCAGCATGCCCGATTTTCGTAACCGAGGAGTACCCGAGGATCTTTCGCCCTCAGAACGCAAGCAGAAAAACTTTCAGCAACTGGCGAAGAATTACTATCGCACTATGCTCAGTGTGGATGAGAACGTCGGACGAGTACTCGCCTTTCTAGACAAGAACAATCTCGCGCAGGATACTCTGGTTGTTTTTTCCTCCGACAACGGCTTTTTTCTGGGAGACCATGGTCTCTTCGACAAAAGGTTGATGTACGAACCGTCCATACGAGTGCCGCTGCTGGTTCGGCTGCCGTCTCGGATCAAATCCGGTCAGGTGAATTCAAAGCACATGATTCTTAATGTGGATGTTGCTCCCACACTTCTCGAAATTGCCGGGTTAACGGTGCCCGGGTGGATGCATGGTCGAAGCTTCCTGCCGCTGCTCGATGGGCGCGAGACTGCGTGGCGCGATGCCTTCCTCTATGAGTACTACGAGTATCCGGCGGAACATTGCGTGCAAAAGAATCGTGGCATCAGAACCGAGCGGTGGAAATTGATCCACTTCTGGGAGCAACCGGAAGAATGGGAACTCTATGATCTGCAAAACGATCCAGATGAAGTAAAGAACCTCTACGGGCAACGGGATCAGCAAAAGCGTATCCGCGACCTGCGCTCGCGACTGGATGCACTAAGGCGCGAGACTGGTGATGTAGACCTGCCAGGATCCACCGGTTCGGTTCAGCCGTGTGTGAACGTAACTCAGGACTTGTGATTGTAAGTAATTGAAGGTTGGAGTGTTATTGGTGGAGCAGACGAGGATCGAACCCCTGACCTCCGCATTGCGAATTAGACTACCGGCCAAAACCTAAGTGTTAGCCTTTTCGAAAGTTGCAGCCAGCGAACAAAAATTCAAGTTTTCCCGTTCTTTCCTATGCCTTACCATCGCATATAAGTCGCGTTCGAGAGGTAAGGCCATTCTGTGGGTTCTTACACGTTCAACTACATTGGCCTATAGTCGCGCCAAGCGGGACGGAACCGGACTCGTCCGGGCGCGTACAATACGCGTACATCGAAGACCCTAAAACAGCCCAAACCATCCTAGGCAATCCTAAATCCGCCACGGCATAAGCCTTTCACCTTCAGTGATATCGGTTGTTTTTTAAACCACTTCGGCGATTCGGTAAGCGGCCCTGAAGAGGCCGGCGTCGGCGGTTCGATTCCGTCCCTGGCCACCAGTCTTTTGGGGGAAAAGGGTAAAAGGGGAACGGGGAAAGTGGCGCGATCATCTTTCCCCGTTCCCGTTTTTCCCTCTTACCCAATCTTCAATGTCGCCAGTAGTTCTTAATTCGTTCTTCCAACAGTGGAAAGGGAACGTAGTCGGCGGTTCGACCACAGCGGCGCAGCTCTTCAACCATTCGCATGGCCCCGTCAGCGTTTCTTGTGTGGACGAGAATTGTAGAAGCGGCCTGAAGTTCGGGATGAGCAGCTAGCCAGGAAGCGATAGCGTAACCGGTGCGCTCATCGTCCCGGCTGGAAGTGTTGTAGTGTTCCGGATGAAGATCGTGGTCAAGAAAGATAGCGTCGTAACAATTTGCACTCAAGAGTTGTTGGGCCTGCTCG
>DASWDX010000468.1:0-6792 GCA_036395055.1 Pyrinomonadaceae bacterium
TAACGGTCTTATCGTTTCATCGCCGCTTAACGACAGCCGGTTTACTCGTCAGCAGGACTTCGCGCCCGACCAAGTATAACAAGAGCATGAGTATCAGGAACGGAATCATCGACAAGATATCTGCGTTCCCGCCGCCGAACAGCGGATTATGTAAATTAGCCCAGTCTTCAACGTTCCTGTTGAAGTTAGCCAGGGCGGGCTTCGGGACACCCTGCAGAATGGCGATCACAATGGCCGCGAGTGCGCCGCCCGCAATATAGCCTGAAGCCATCAGTACGCCCGGACTCTTGTCTGTCTCAGCCACAAATTTATCTTCAGTCAGGTTTTTGTCCTGGAGTTTCTTGCGCAGGTAACGATCAACACCCAAGCGAATCATGCCACCGATAAAGATCGGACTTGACGAAGACAGTGGAAGATAAACGCCGACTGCAAACGCGAGCGAAGGGATACCGCTCATCTCGAGCACGATGGCGATCATCACGCCTAACAGCACAAGTCCCCATGGCAGTTGCCGATTCAGGATTCCCTTGATGATGTAAGACATCAGGGTCGCTTTGGGCGCGTCATACTTGGTGACAGCCGAGCCATCAGGCCTGGTCCGGTGGATGCCGTTGATGCCGGGGTCAGACAGGTAAACCGGAACACCCTGATCATTCACGAGGTAACGTCCGGCGGGACCACCTTCGGTGTTGGTCTTGTGCCAGGGCCGGTACAGGCCGCTATCCGAGTTGGCCTGTGGGCCTTTCAACTTTTCCGGAGCGCCGGCCTGCGAAGGATCGACCTTCAGAGTGGCCGGAAAATTTTCTTCAACTTTGTAGGCGACCTTGCCGGAACTGTCCACCAGATACTCACCCGGATCCAGACCCGCAACCGTAGCAGCGCCCGGCTCGTTCTTTAGCACTCGATACTCGCCCGGTGCCGTCGGTTTGGTTTGATCAGAGTAGGCTGGTAATGCAGCTGTCCTGGTTGAATCGAGCGTGACGCTTTGCGTTGCCGCTTCGAAACTCACACGCGGTACATAAACCGTCGCCGAGTCGTTAAGCACGAGAAGAATCGGCCCGAGTATCAATGCGGAAGCAAACGCGCCTATCAGGATTGCAATCTGTTGATACTTCGGAGTTGATCCGACCAGGAAGCCGGTCTTCAAATCCTGCGACGTTGTGCCGCCGTTAGAAGAAGCGATGCAAACTATGCCGCCGATCGAGAGTGCCGTAATGTAGTAACTTGGACCAGTCCATCCAACAAGCAGAAATATCAAACACGTAAGCAACAACGTGGCGACCGTCATACCGGAAATTGGATTCGAAGACGAACCGATCTCGCCGGTCAGCCGCGATGAGACGGTCACGAACAGGAAACCAAAAGCTATGATCAGGATGGCGCCCATGAACGCGACGAAGATGTTTATTTGTAATCCCAGTTGCGGAAACGCCATGATCATTCCAATCAAAGCAATGATCCCGCCGATCACAAACTTCATCGAAATATCCTGGTCAGTTCGCGGCGCATTCGCAGTAGCCGCCGGGCCGCCTCGAAGATCAGCCAGACCACCCTTGAGGCCACTCCAGATCGTCGGCAGCGAACGAAACAGGCTAATGATCCCACCTGCGGCGACCGCCCCGGCTCCGATGTACAGCACATAGGCGCCACGAATCTGGGAAGGACTCATTTCGCTGATAGGCACCGTTCCCGGCGGCAAGGCCGTAGTCATTCCTTCCCCAAAAAATTTAATTGCGGGAATCAAAACCAGATAGGCCAGAACGCCGCCTGCACACATGATGGAGGCTATTCTCGGCCCGATGATGTATCCCACGCCCAACAGTGCCGGCGAAATTTCCGCGGAGACCGAACCGGCCTTGAAAGGCGAGCCGAAAACTTTTTCAGGGGTATCCTTCCAGCCTTTGAAGCCAGTCATTAGAACTTGATACAGAAATCCAATTCCCAAGCCACCAAAGATGGTTTTGGCTCCGGTTTGTGCGCCTTCATCTATTGCGCTGGCGTGCTCGACGGATCCAGCCGCCGCCGCCTGACGAGATTCTTCTGATGCTCCCGCTTTCAAAACTTCCGCACACGCCGTTCCCTCGGGGTATTTCAAGTAACCGTGCTGGGCGACTATCAAAGCTCGCCGCAACGGAATCATCATCAGGATCCCAAGCAGACCTCCCAGCATCGCCACCAGCATCACACGCGTGAATTCCAGGTCCATTCCCAGGATCATGATCGCAGGCATCGTTACGCCCACGCCGAAAGCGATCGACTCACCGGCCGAGCCTGCGGTCTGCACGACGTTGTTTTCAAGAATAGTCGCATCACGCAGTCCAAACTTCGAAAATATTCGAAAGATCGTGATGGAGATGACCGCAACAGGAATCGAAGCACTAACAGTCAAACCAACTTTGAGCACAAGGTAAAGAGAGGATGCTCCGAAAACCATTCCCAACAGTGTCCCGATAATCAATGGCAACGGTGTTAGTTCCAGCAGGCGCACTCCCGCCGGAATGTAAGGCCGAAATGTTTCCAGGTAAGGATTGTCAGGCTTGAATCCGATTCTGTCCGGGTACTCGTTCGCAGGAATGCTTTCAGAAGACATCCGTGTTTTCCTCCAACAAAGTTGCTAAACGGGGAGTGCGTAGGGATTAATTCGTCCGCTACTTTACACGGGCCACGCGCGGTGGGGCAAGCTCGGTAGCCCATAAGCTGCGGGGCTCTCGCGCTTTGAAACTCAACGAGCGGACGCGAGTTGGCTCCGACGAAATCTGACAGTTTCAACGTGAAGACCGGCACTGCGGGAACCTTGCCCGCCACTGCGGCCAGGCGTTCGACCTTGCTCAGAAAGCTTTTTCGCGTTTTGCGTTCATTGCGAGCAAAAGCTTCCGCGGTCTCAAGAATAACGTTCAACGTTGAGCCGGTTTTCGATTACACTTTCAGCCGTCCTGCCAGTCATTTTGAGAAGCATTCAAAACAACTTATGCGAGCAAGAATCTTCGTCCTGTTTCTGACCACTGCGATTCTTTTTGAACTGAGTCCCATTGGACGCATTGGCGTGCATTCGATGGCTCCCACAAGCAGTGCAACATCACGTCCGGAGTCTATCCCCACGCCCAAAGACGTGCTGGGCTTCGTTCCCGGCGAAGATCGCAAGCTCGCAAGCTGGAATCAGGTGATCGAATATTTCACCGCTCTGGCAAAAGCCAGTGAGCGCGTAAATTTTGAGACGCTCGGCAACTCGACGATGGGCAAGCCGTTTGTGATGGCGACAATCAGCGCGCCAGAAAATCTGGCGCTGCTTAGTGAATACAAGAAGATCCAGGAGCTGCTTGCTGATCCGCGCAAGCTCGGTCCGCCGGGTGTCCGCGACAGCAAGGCCGCGGAACTAATCAAACGCGCCAAGACGATCGTACTTATCACCTGCGGTATTCATTCGACTGAGGTGGGTTCTTATCTCTCAAGCATGCTCATAGCACATCGACTGGCCGTGTCGAATGATCCTGAGATACAGAGGATGCTCCGCAACACGATCATCCTGCTGGTGCCGTCGTTGAACCCTGATGGTGTTGACATCGTCAAGAACTGGTATGACAAGACACTCGGCACAACTTACGAAGGCACCGATCCGCCCGAGCTCTATCACAAGTATACGGGCCACGATAACAATCGCGATTGGTATGCCTTCACTCAGGTCGAAACTCAAATCACGGTAGACAAGATTCACAACGTCTGGCATCCGCAGATTGTCCACGACATTCATCAGCAGGGCGAGTTCGGCTCTCGTCTGTTCCTGCCGCCTTATATGCAGCCGGTCGAGCCAAACGTGCCTAAGCAGATCGTCGCCGGTTACACGGAGCTCGGCAACTTCATGGCGAAGGAGATGCGAGCGCAAGGTTTCAAGGGCATCACAACAGATTCAACTTACGACGCCTGGTCGCCGGCACGCGCTTACTCGCACTATCACGGCGGCGTGCGCATCCTTTCCGAAACGGCCTCCTGCAAAATAGCGACTCCAATCACCGTTAAGTTTGGTGAGTTAAAAAAGGGCGAAGGCTACGATCCAAAAAAGGAATCAGCTAACTTTGGACCAGTTTGGCACGGCGGCGAATGGCATCTGCGCGACATCACAAACTACATGACCTCGGCAGCGTTTCTGTTATTGCGTCACGCTTCGGAGAATCGTGAAGCGTGGTTGAGTAGATTTTATGAAATTGGCAGGGACGCCGTACGTCCGCGGCATAAGGGTGAGCTTCAAGGATTTGAAATCATGAATGGCGGAGCTAATGGTTCGCTTCTCCGGTATATCCTCCAACGAGGCGGGGTACCCGTGATTTATGGTGAACCTATGAACGTGCAAAAGAGCAACACGGCTCTTCATATGTACGTGCCAACAGCTCAACCTTATGGCGCTTTCGCAAAGGCGCTCCTTGAAGCGCAACGTTATCCGGACTTGCGTGACTCCGCGGGACACCCAATAGCTCCATATGATGTCACCGCTCATAGCTTATCGCTACTGATGGGCGCGGAGGTTCAACCTGTATATGGTCCGCTTAGATATAAGAGGGTTCTGATTGAGGAGGAGTCAGAACTTCCCTACTACGGCAAAGATTCACGAGTAGCCATTTACAAGTCCTCCATTCCATCAATCGACGAAGGCTGGACGAGGTGGGTGCTCCAACAGAATGGTCGGACAAATCCGTCGACAAATATGGACGAGGTAGTCAATCATCGCGTTCCCTTTTCTTCATTGCTTGATTCAGAGGCCCGTTCAAGCGGGCTGCTGGATAAGTATGAATCGATCATCATCCCGGACCAGCGGCCCAACGATATTCTCAACGGCTACCGCGGCGGTGCGATGCCACCGGAATACACCGGCGGACTTGGACCGGCAGGCGTTAAGGCGCTGCGTGAGTTTGTCGAAAAAGGCGGTACGCTCGTTTGTTTGAATCGCGCTTCCACTTTTGCCATTGAACAATTCAAACTTCCCGTGCGCGACGTCGTCGCCGATGTGCCGGAAAAGGATTTCTTTGTGCCGGGTTCGATTTTGCGTATTGAACTTGATACGACCAGCCCCATCGCTCGGGGCATGCCGAAAGAAACAATTGCCTGGGTTGAGGATTCGCCAGTGTTCGAAGTTGTCAGAGCCGGTAGCGATCGGGTTGACGTTCCGGAGTCGAATGTCCGTGTGATCGCTCGCTATCCATCAGACGAGAATCCGCTCCTATCCGGCTGGTTGTTGGGTGGCAATCGCATCAAAGGCAAGGCGGCATTAGTCGAAGTCACAATGGGAAAAGGGCACATAATTCTTTTTGGCTTTCGTCCCCAATATCGTGGCCAGTCTCTGGCAACCTATCCACTCTTGTTCAATGCGATAAGCAGCAGGTAGATTCGACCCAAATGTTGGAACAGCAGCCACCCCGTCGGTTTAAGTCCGGTTTCTGAAACTTGCTAGCTCCGATCTGACTCGATCGCTCTACCCAGAGCGATCGAGACTCTTTGTCTTTACCTTTTCACGTCTCGCCCTTACTGCGGATCAGATCAAGCTGCTGCCAGATAATTATTCCGCTGCGGTTGCTGCAAAAGTGTTCCCAGTTCAATATCAGCCTGATCGCCATGAGACCGCCTTTCTGCCGCCGGAACTGTTACAACCGGGCGGTTCCTGGATACTCATCGGTGATACGAACGGCCGGCTCGCTGCTCCAGTGCACATGCGATCTTCTCCTTTTGGTGGCCGGCCGACGTTTCTGGTTTTGGTGCGCTTGCCGGAAGGACGTGAAGTCACCAACGCTTACCTGCAAAGACTCAGGGAATTTTCCCAGCCGTGGGTTTTCAACACGGACCGGTCAAGGGATTTTGAACCACTAATTGCAAACCCTGATTTACCGCAATTCACGGCAGGTACTCAACTGGCGTTGGTCCGGCGGATAATGCTGATAGACAACCAAGGTAATCTCACGCCAACGCGCATGGTCGAAAGCGTTCAAATTCGCGTCTACCGCTCAATCCCAAAAGGCGCCGAAATAAGGCCGCTCGAAGCACGAGCAACACAGGACGGTTTTGAGTTTAGATTGAGCAGGAGAAAACTATTTGGTGGCGAAGCTGGCGGACTTAGGGCGGTTTTACGTGGTGAAAAAGATTTTATGCTGTTCAGGGCACACGGAATTGACTGGGGATTGCTGAAAGGCCTGTGGCAGGCAAGACGCTGATGAATATACAAACGATGCAAAACCATTCCCCTCATTAAGACGGCTACTACCCCTCAAGATACATCTGCGCGGCCATCTTCGTAAGTTTCCAGACTCGCGACCACTCAATACCGCCGTTTCCATTCTCCCGGCCAGTCAGCTTGTCGAAGATTAGCTTGCGAAACATTTTGCCCTCGCGTCGCAACATAAACTCCTTCGCGTAAGGCTTCGCGGTTTCGAAGAAACTGAATTCCGGATCGGTGACAATACCAATGCCTTCGAGGGTCATTAGCGCGCGCATGATGTAGGTGAAATTTGCGGGCAGACGGAAGGGATACTCATAGATGACTTCGGCCAGGTCGTACGTCAACTCTTTAAACTTGACCTCACCAAGCTTGAGATTGAGGTAGACCTTGAAAAGCTTTTCAGCTACCGGTCGCACTGTTTCGGGATTAACCCCCGGCTTAAGGAAGTTGAGGTTAATGATGTCCTGGCCCAGGCCGTGAACGTCGCGTGCAATTACATGAAAGAACGCGTTAATCATCTGCGACTGCAACTTTGGAGTAATGCGACCAACCATTCCGAAGTCGAAAAACGCAAGGTGACCGGAATCCATAAC
>DASWDX010000469.1:0-7684 GCA_036395055.1 Pyrinomonadaceae bacterium
CTGGCTCTTCAATCGAGTGCTCGCCAGCTCGCGCTCGATGGCGCGTTCTTGCCGCGACTTCCACAGCTCACGGCCGGTGTCGCTGCCACCACTCCAAACCTCGGCGAGAAAATAGCGCTCACCGTAACGATGAAATACCAATTTAGCGCGTTCATTGGCTTTCGCGGACCCAATTGAATTTGTCAGGCCAAAGGCCGAACACTTCGCATCAGCGCTCTGAATGAGTAACATCTTACGATGGGAGCTGGTGGCTTGGACCGCATACTTGCCCGAGGGCATTGCCCGATCGCCGACAGTAAACTGAAAGGGAATATCTGCAACGATTTGTGTATCAGCCGACTGGGCTTTTGAAGCAACGGCCGTTGCCAGCGCGAGCGTTCCCAACAGCGCTAGCATCGTGAATCTCTTAAGAAGTTCCTTTTTCATGTTTCCTCCTCTTGCCTTCTGGGCATCGGCCGAAGCTATCTCGACCGCAAACTTTGTAGTAAGCCAGTAATCCCCCCGCGGGCGTCCCTCTTACCGGTAGCAGCTCAACCCGTTTTCAAATCTTCCCGGGAGCCACCCGGGGTTCATTGCCATTTGCGTGCCGCGATTTTTCAACTCGCGATCGCGAAGCGTTTGTGTGTTCCTGAGACTGTAAACAACGTGCAGTGGGCTGATTCGTGTTTAGAAAGATCGCTGGCAAGGATGGAGGAATCAGACCGAACGGCTATCCTTTCAGATAGAGCCAATATCTGTTTAGATAGAAATAACCTTCAAAGCGGAATTGCCGTGGCTAATCAAACCGAGATCACTACCCACAACTCGCGCCAGGCCCAGTATCTCCGGTCGTCCATTAACGTCGACATGCAAGAAGTCTTTCTTGAGAGGCAGAAGAGCCTCGTCGGCTCAAAAACCAGAACGGCAACCCGGGGGCGTTGGGTTGACGTTCTGGTTTCTAACAGCCGGTCGGAGAGCGGGGAGCTCGCCAACCGTTGCGCGGGAAGTGTTCCGGTGCTTTAGCGAAGCGCCGCTAATACCTCGATGGTTTCATAACTGCTCTGGGCCTGCTGGCTTTTCGATCGAGTGCTCGCCAGCTCGCGCTCGATGGCGCGTTCTTGCCGCGACTTCAATAATTGGCGACCCGTATTATCACTACCACTCCAAACCTCGGCGAGAAAATAGCGCTGACCGTAGCGATGAAATACCAGGCGTGCGTGGGTCTTGTTTTTGTTTTGCTCGATCGGATTCGTGAAGCGCATGGCTGAGCTCTTCGCATCGTTGCTTTGGATCATCAGAACGTTGCCCTGAGAGTTCGCGGTCTTTACCGCATACTGGCCTGACGGCATGGACTGATCTCCGACACTAAATTCGAAGGGAATGTCTGCAACGATCCTGTCTGACGACTGGGCCTTTGCTGCAACGGCAGACGCGAACGCAAGCACAACGATGAGCATCAACATCGTGAATCCCTTAAGAAGTTCCTTTTTCATGTTTCCTCCTCTTGCTTTCTGGGCATCGGTCGAAGCTGTCTCGACCGCAAACTTTGTAGTAAGCCAGTGAACCCTGCGGGATTCCTTCTTACCGGTAGCAGCTCAACCCGTTTTCAAATCTTTCCGGGAGCTGCTTCAGTCCATTGCCATTTGTGTGCCGCGGTTTTCCAGTTCGCGATCAGCAAGCGCTTCTTTGTGCCCGGTGCCGTAAACATCGTGCAATTTACGCATTGGTGCTTGAAAGATTGCTGGCAAGGTTGGCTGGAAAGAAACTGAAGGCCTATCCTTTTAGATAGCACCGATATCTGTTTAGATAGAATCTTGTAACGACTCTTTGTTTGCTTGAGTCGTCAATGATCAGGTCAGTAGTAATGAACAGCCCGCAAAATAGCAGCTTGTGTTAAAGGCAGCCAGCGGGAGCAATCGCCCAGGGTATTGCCGCCAAACGGAGCTACGCGTAAACTTGGTTGCTCAACTTAAAGCTCACGCAACACTGATGAAACCGCGACTCAGCGCTATTTCCGGAAGACTTAAGGGCAGCGTCTTCACGATTGAAGATCTGCCCGTAGTCATCGGACGCGACACCACGGCTACGCTTTGTATCGCCGACGCGTCTGTTTCTCGCCGCCATTCACAGATTGAAAAAGAAGATGAGCAATTTGTAATTCTCGATCTCGAAAGTCTCAACGGTACGTTTATCAATGACGTGCCAGTGAAACGGCGCCGCCTCGAACATGGCGATCGAGTTCGCATCGGGGATTCGCAGTTTCTCTTCCTGCTGCATGACGGGGACGTTCATTCGAAGTCCAGCGAAGTTCGCTTTGACGACGGACAGATGGTCAGTGGATCTACGTTGCAGTTCAGATTCAATGATGCGCTTTACCTGATGGCCCGCGACTTGAGCGCGCTGATGAAAGTGAGTACGACAATCAATGCTATTCGCGGGGTTGAAGAACTTCAGAAGACGTTGCTGGAATTGCTATTCGAAGTGGTGCCGGCTGAGCGCGGAGCAATCCTCCTCACCGATCCGGGGCCTCAGGGAGATCCTTTGGAGTTTGCTTCCGTTTTTGGATTGGACCGCCGGCGAGGACAAGACGAATCGATCAAGGTCAGCCGCTCGGTGACAAAGAGGGTTTTACAGCACGGCGAATCATTGCTGATCAATAACCAGACGGAAAGCACGGACTTTGAATCAGCGGATAGTTTGATTGCCGATCGTCCCGGATCAATTCTGTGCGTCCCGCTTATCATGTTGGAACGCACGCTGGGAGTGATCTATCTCGACACGAAAGAACCGGAGGCCGTTTTTGATAAGGACCACCTACAACTCGTATCGGCCATCTCCGCTATCACGGCCGTGGCGATCGAAAACGCGCGTCACATCGAGTGGCTCGTTAGCGAAAACCAAAGGCTGATTGCCGACTTTAATATCGAGCACAACATGGTCGGCGAAAGCCAGGCGATGCGCAACGTCCTGCAATTCGTTTCCAAAGTCGCGCCCACCCATTCGACCGTTTTGCTCTCCGGCGAGAGCGGCACGGGGAAGGAGTTGGTGGCGCGCGCCATCCATCAGAACAGCAAACGTGCAGATAGACCTTTCATGGCGGTCAACTGCGCCGCCCTTGCCGAGTCGCTACTCGAAAGTGAGCTCTTTGGTCACGAGAAGGGATCATTTACCGGCGCCCTGGCAATGAAGAAAGGTCGCCTCGAGATTGCCGATGGCGGCACGGTGTTTCTCGACGAAATCGGCGAGCTCTCGCTTGCCCTGCAAGTGAAACTGTTGCGCGTGTTGCAGGAGCGCGATTTTGAGCGCGTCGGCGGCACCCGCACCATCAAAGTCGACATTCGGCTCATTACCGCTACCAATAAGAATCTGGAGGATGCGGCGGCAGCAGGCACATTTCGCCAGGATCTTTACTACCGTCTGAATGTGGTGGGTTTGGAAATGCCACCGCTAAGGGAGCGGCAGGAAGATATTCCGCTGCTGGCGAATTATTTCGCCGCGAAGTATGGCGAGAAATGCAATCGACGCATCACCGGAATCTCAACGGAAGCGCAGGCTCGTTTGCTTGGTTACGACTGGCCCGGAAATGTACGCGAACTGGAAAACGCGATCGAGCGCGCGGTGGTGTTAGGTAATACCGATCGTATTTTGCTCGAAGACTTGCCCGAATCAATTATTGAATCCGAGCCTGCTGCAACCGCGCCCGGAACGAAATATCACGAAGCAGTAGCGCAAACAAAGAAGCAGATCATTCTCAATGCGATGCAGCAGGCGAAGGGTAGTTATACTGACGCCGCGAAACTTCTCGGCGTGCATCCAAATTATCTGCACCGCCTGGTCCGCAATCTAAATCTGAAAGACCAATTGAAGAAGTAGCTTTCTCGCTCGGACTCTAAAGAGGTTTTTCGATCAGCGTAGCGCAAACCTGAAATTCTCTTCTGAATCTCATTCACACGGCGGCTCCCGAGACTGTGTGGAAGGTCAAAGTAACCACTGCCCACTTCTTCGACGCGTAGCGTCGGTATGAATTTAGCCCGGCGTTTCAACGCCGGGTCAGCGTAACCGTTCGCCCTCGTCGCGTCAGCGACGGCTGATAGTCGCGCATTTCAGGCGTCGCTAGCGCGACGCGAACATCCTGTCAAACCCATACCCGGCGTTGAAACGCCGGGCTAAATTCATACCGACGCTACGCGTCGAAAACCCATCGCCAAAACTGTCGCGGAGTTTTCACACGGTCTCTTCAGCCCGGTGTGTCGCACCTTTGGGACTTGGTTTTAGAAGTTGACTAATAGAGTCGTCGGCAAGTCGGCGGAAGTCTCTGTACCACGTACCCGCGTTACCGAACGGTTCAGGAGCCGCCAAATAGATAAACTCATCTGCGATTGCCTCGATTACCCGGCGGCCATCCAGGGACGTGACCGGAACTGCCGCTGTGACGCGTACAGGATTAAGAGTGCGCACGGCGCCGATCGCCCCTTGCATGGTCAGACCCGTGCGAATTCCGCAGTCGACAATGAGGACTGGCTTTCCTGCGAGGTCGGTAGGAGGACATTCGCCGCGGCAAACTTGTGTCCGTCGCCTGAGCTGGTTAAGAGCATCTTCCATAAAATAATCGAAGGGCGTCTGAGGCTTTGCAGGACGTGGCCCTACTTCGTCGTCGACTACGAGAGTGCCGGCCGCGTTTACCGCCAGTGCCTGCGATCTTGGACCACGCGGCGCAAGCAGACGTCGAATAATAACCAGGTCAAGCGACGCTTCAAGATGCTTCGCGACTTCTACAGCGACCGGTACGCCCGCCGATACAATTCCCAGCACAATCACGTCGTGACTAATGCCGGCGCGCGGAAACGTCGCGGCGAGTTCGCCGCCGGCGCTGCTTAGGTTTGGAAATGGCGCGATGTTACCGGTCACGTCGATTATTGTTAGTGGCGGCTTGCTAACGACCCACTTCCTAAAAGCCGGCGGCTCCCCTTTGCCTTAACACAAGAATTCTTGCATTAAGTATAGCGTTACACGACGGTTTGAGTGTATAAGACTCCTACCACGTTCACCCTGGAGAGGGCGGTGCCGATCGTTGAGGCGGTGGCGCCCTTTCCGCTTTGGGCATCTGATTAATCATCAAACATTTGAGTAATGCAAAAACACGATGGTGATGAAGAAGCTTTCTGTGCTCTTACGTTGCGTCCAGCGACATCAGAGGACGAACCGTTTCTGCGGAATCTCTTCGCTACCACGCGCGCGGATGAACTTAGCCGACCAACCTCTGATCCCTTACCTGACTTCCGCAAGACTAAAGCAGCCCTCAGTTCCGACCTCAACTCATTCTGATTTTTAGGTTTTGCACAAAGTTACTGCGGCTAACTCGTGCGCTGCGCGAACTGATTGCGTGACCTTCTCCGGGAACGCCCTGATGCGGGACATCCAATTACCTCAAATCCTCTCCTTAAAACCTCTCGATGCAAAAACTCTGGCATCTTTCCTTGACCGCATGCAAGATTGCTGGTAACAACTTCGCACATTCTCAGAGTTCGTCTTTCTGGTTTTCCTCCCAGATAAAAGTGCGGCTGTAGAAAAGCTAAGTTTGAAAGGATCGATTTATGCCTAATGCCCCCGGGTCGCTTCGCGAACGCGTCTGCTTATCTCTTCCATCTCCATCGTACGAGTTTCGGCGCCAGTGGCCCGCTTGCTCTTAGCTTTAACCATTAGTGCTGTCCTGTTAAGCGCGTCGCTCATTTTCAAACTTATACCAAGCGACCTTCGCCGACACTTCAACCCCCGTGAGCATTGCCAGTTTCGGAACTGCGGTCCCGGAAGATTTCAACACGTTAGTTTCGAGCAGCACGTCAAGCACGACGCCGACTGGGTGGGGATTTTCCGAGTCCGGTACAAATGCCAACACTAGCTATACGGCCGGAACCGGTTCAAGCACGACCGGTGACACATACAGCTTCGGAGCAATCAGTAATACTGAGCGCGCGTTCGGTGGCTTACGGAGTGGTTCGCTGATCCCGATTATCGGGGCAAGCTTCACTAACAACACAGGCGGCACAATTACTTCGTTAACAATCTCCTACACGGGTGAGCAATGGCGAGAAGGCGTCACAAATAGAGGAGCCGCGGACAGGCTCGACTTTCAAATAAGCACGGACGTTACGAGTTTAGCATCAGGTACATATACTGATGTTAATGCGCTCGATTTTTCCAGCCCAAACACCACTGCTGCCGCCGGAGCCCTGGACGGTAACGCGATCGGCAATCGTACTCCGATCAGCTCCACTATAACTGGTCTGAGCATTGCCAACGGGGCAACGTTCTTCATTCGCTGGACTGACTTTGACATATCGAGCTCGGATGACGGTCTGGCGGTTGACGACTTTTCACTCACCGCAAATGGCAACCCTGGCGACACCGTGCCCATGGTTAACAGCACCACGCCCGCAAACGGCGCCACAAATGTTGCCGCTGACGCGAACATCAGCATCACTTTCAGTGAGAACGGCAGCAACGATCTTTCTTATGCTGCGTTTGACCTTGACGGGTTCAGCCGTCAACGGCGATGAGAGACTTGGTGTGGTTAAGGAATTCTGCCGGTAAGGCAGAGCCTTACCGAACTGTGCGGCGGCAGAGCCGCAGGCGTGGGTTGAGCGACACAACTTAGGGTTAGCCTTTCCTACACCCCGCTCAACCGGCGCGCGCTCTACCAGGCATTCTCAAACTCCCAGATTACATCACTTAGAAAAGTTTTCTCGCATTGCCTCTTTCCAATGCACCACTCAATCAACCAGCGCGGCTCAGCCGCCGCACAGTGCGGAAAGGCTCTGCCTTTCAGTAGCGCCACTCTTCTTTTTTGGAGGCTGCGCCTCAATTGGAGGCGGAGCCTCCAGTCAATTTTAGAGACTCGACGGTAAGGCAGAGCCTTACCGCACTGTACGGCGGCAAAGCCGCAGGGGTAGATTGTTTGGAATTATTGCGACGGCGAGACCACTTTAGCGGACGCTTGCAGTGCCTTGTCCCACGATCTTGAAACGCCCGTCGATGAGAAGTTGGTATGGTATGCCGTTGACAAATTCTCCAAAGACAATCTGCTGGAGAAGGAGATCGAACTTCCGGCCTTCATCATTCCTGGAATGAACAGACGCCAGATGGTGCGCACACTCGGATTGGCCGCAGTCGTGGCCGTGCCGCTGGTAACTTCGATAGTAGCGCCCACGCCTGTCCAGGCCGCAACTTGCCTCCCACCGGGTGCGCCATGCACTACCGCCGCGCAATGCTGTAGCGGTTTATGCCCAGGCGCACCTAATGGAACTTGCGCCGGATAAGTCTACCGTCTTAAAGCTGCCGTCGTGAATACTGGGGCAGTGCAGTTTCTGCTTGACGCGGTCAATCAGAACTGAAACCTCAACGCCCTACTTCTTTTTGCGCAGGTCATTCAATATGGAATACTTTGGCTGCCTCAGACGCGATCCCCTACTTTGCTTTACTTTGGCGCACTGTCATCGGCGGACCTTGATCAGGTTGCCGAACCACCACGTCCGGATGACTAGTTGCCGTCAAAATCGGAGGCGGTGGCGGGTTAGCCACCAACACCTCGAGAGCCGCATCTATCACTTCGTTAATCCGTGAGACAAATATGATCTGCAGTTCCTTGCGGACGTCCTCAGGTAAATCTTCGATATCGGCTTCGTTGCGAGAAGGAAGCATGATGCGA
>DASWDX010000470.1:0-4089 GCA_036395055.1 Pyrinomonadaceae bacterium
AGTTTGTTTCCGCGCGCTGACAGATTAAGACCATAGCCAACGTAACTGGCAGCGCCGGTGGCGATTGCCGCGGTCAGACCAGGGTCCATCACCAACAACGCCATCCAGCCGTAGAGAAAGGCCAACGCGGGTCCATATGCCTCTCGCAAGTAAGCGTAGCCGCCGCCGGCTTCGGGAAACCTGACTGCCAACTCTCCATAGCAAAGCGCTCCACACAACGAAAGAGCGCCCATGACGAGCCAGACAACCAGCAACCACGCGGGCGAGCCAAGCGACTTCGCCATCCCCGGAGGGGTCAGGAAGATGCCGACCGCTATGATCTCACCGACAATCAAAGCCGTTGCGGTATGCAGACCAATTTGCCGTTTAAGCTGCTCCTGCGCAGGCACTAAGTAGCCTCTTCCTTACTGATTCGGTTTGGACGCCGGACGCGCGGCTCTATACATTTCGTGGGTGATACAGAAGACTGATGGGTGACATGATCCCTTCCTTGAGTTAAAACGTCACGCGCGCCGCAAACTGAAATGCTCGTGGACCGCCCGAGCCAAATACTCCTCCTGCCGTCGTGACGGGCTGACCAAAGCTTGACGACCGCAGAAAGCCCGCGCTCGTCGGATCGTTGCTGTCACGTACGAGCACATTCGAGAATCCCGAATAGTTCGATTTCGAAAAGCCGAGCACGTTTGTGATGTTGAAAAGATTGAAGACTTCCACCAGCGGCTCGATCTTCACACGCTCTCCGACACGAAAAACCTTCGAGAGGCGTAGATCAAACGAATTGAAACTGTCGTTGAAGCGCGCATTCTCAGATACCAACGGCAACGGCTGTCCTCCAAATCCACCAGCGTCATTAATCTGTTTGAGAACGGTGTTTAATTCGGCTCCGTTGTGAAACAACCGGCCGCCCGCGTTGCGCTGCAACTGTGGAATTCGCTGGCCTCCGCCAGGGACGAGAATATCCATCGGCACTCCCGAAGCAAGCGTGAAGATCGGAGCGAGATAGATGCCGGCTGGTAAGTCCCAAACCCCAGAGAAGGTGAAGCGATGGCGCTGATCGTTTGGCGTCGGTCCGTATTCCAAATTCAGATTGCCAGGGTTAAGTGGCCCATTGGAGAAGGGAATCTGATCATCGTTCGCGTAGTTGAATGCTTTCGACAGAGTATACGAGGCGCGAAATTGATAGTGACGCGAGAATCGCTTTTCGATGCTGAGTAGGAAGCCGTCATACTTCGTTTTAACACTCGATTCCAGATTCGTAACGGAGTCCGGACCTCCCACCACCGGATTGTTGGGTACAATGCCAATGGTGCGGCCGATGATGAAGTGTGTGCCGAAGTTATGAAGGTAGTCAGCCCGCAGCACATAGTTACTTCCAAACTCGCGCTGAATGCCAAGGTTTATCTGTTGCACCATGGGATTTTGCATGCTGTTATCGATGATGTTGATGCCTCCCGCCCCCGCACCCGGTATGATTTGTCCGGTAAACGGGTTGGCTAGCGTCGGCGCTCCTGGCACGAACCTTCCCCCGATTGGATCGAAAGGGTTCCCCTGCGTGTAAAAGAGCGACCCGGCGCGCACTTCAATGGGCAGGGAGCGCCCATCCAATCCACGCTCGAGCGACTGAATCTCGAGTGTGATGCGATCGTAGTAGATACCATAGCCGCCGTGAATGCTTGTGCGCCCATCTTTAGCCGAGTAATTGAGCCCGATGCGCGGCCCGAAGTTGTTGGTGTCCTTTCCTCTATTCCCATGCAGGAACGGCAGGATTAGCGGATTGAGCTGACTAGTGCGGCTGATGTTTTTGACATCAGTATCGAGCTCGTATCGCAGGCCAACATTCAAAGTTAGCTGAGGACGAACCCGCCAGTCGTCCTGCACAAAGCCTGCAAGGTAAGTGCTGTCGGCGTCGGGAATCAGCAGTGGTTGCGTTGGTATGCCGCTGCGTATTGTGACCGCGAATAGCAGGTCGTTATCATCGACCCTGCCGTCTCCGTTGCGATCGAAGTCCGGAAAGTCTTCGATCATTTCAATGCGTCCCCCCTGGAAGACTCGCAAATCAAAATCAGCATCGACGCGCTGAATCTCACCGCCAAAGTTCAGGGTGTGATTGCCTCGGACCATCGAGAACGTGTCGCTGAATTGCAGGCGTCGTTGTTTGGTGCCCTGCGGTACGCGGAACGATGCGCCGTCCTGGATACTGGGGAAGGTCAGCTGCGGCCCGGGAGCGACAGGCTCAATATCATTAAAAAACGTGCTGAAGCTAAAGTTGAAACTGTTGACGTCGCGGGGATTTAAGACTCGCGTGTAGTTCGCGAGAAACGAATGAGTATTGTTGACGCTTGCCTGACGGAACGAGGCAGAACCGATGGCGCGATCCAGAGAGCTTGCTGCTGTGTCGTCTTCGCGCTGCAGCGAATATCGGAAGAATACTTGATCGACGTCGCTCGGGCGCCAGTCGACGCGCTCGGTGCTCAGCAGATCGTTGAGCGGCGCTCCGGCAAAGGTCCGCTGGATTGTCCGCGTCGCCAGATCTCGTACGCCCACCAGCGCGGCGCCGTCCTGATTACGGTATTCGAATGAGCCAAAGAACCACGCCCGATCTTTCTGAATTGGTCCGCCCAGGGTGAAAGCATATTGTTCGCGATCAAAGGGCGGAGTCTGTCCCAGGCCACGATCGAAGGTTGCCGGCAACCCTTGCAGTGTCCGGTTGCGAAAATAGAGCGAGCCTGAACCGTGATAATAGTTGGTGCCAGACTTGGTCACAATATTGATCACGGATGAGCCGGAGCGGCCCAACTGAGCGGAGAATCTGTTAGTTGCAATTTGAAACTCTTGCACTGCTTCCTGCGAAATGTTTTGTAACGGTCCGCCCACGACGTCATCATTATCATCGGCGCCATCGACCGTCACGTTGCCGCCTCGACCGAGTTGGCCGGCGGAGGAAATGACCACCGTATTGGTCTTTGTAGGATCGAAATTTGGGGCGGGGCTATTGCCGGGAATCAGTAGCGCCAGTTCGAGAAAGTTGCGCCCGTTGAGAGGAAGGCTATTTACCTCTCGCTCGCGGATGATGCCGTCAACCACGGATGTGCTTTTATCCACGAGTTCATAGTTATCCCTGTCGTCAATCGTAACCGTCTCCGTGATGCTCACCGTCACCAGCACGTCGAGGGTAAAAGTCTGTCCCACCTGAAGGGTTACCGCTGGAACAACCTTGTCAGAAAAGCCTTTAGCCGCGCCTTTCACTTCATAGTCGCCCGCAACAAGATTTGGAATGACAAAGAGTCCGTCGTTGTTGGTGGTTGCAATGCGCTTGGCGTCGGTTGTCTTTTGCCTTGCGGCAACTTGCGCCCCGGCTATTGCTTGTCCATTGGGATCCAGAACTCGACCGCGAAGCGTCGCTGTTCCCGCTTGCTGCGCATAACTCGATGAAATCCAGGCTGGCGATAAACAAATTACCGCACTGAGCAAAATTGCGTGTAGCGAGAATTTGTGACGATTGGCGGTTTTCGAAGGTCTATTTTCGCGTAAGCTCATTTGATTGTCCTTTTCGGATTAAGTGATTTGTGTCATTAATCTCTGATATCGAGAGCCGAAAACCTTTTACGAGTCCGATCAAGGAAAAAGGCCCGCAGCCAAGATCTTGCTCCGCGAACCTAAGCATTAAAGCGTTGGAACCACTAACAGTCTGCTCGTTCAAATTTTGAAGGGGGGTTGATCCCGGGCTGGTTACTAGATTGGCTTATCAGGGCTGATTAGGTCTGCAACATTTAAGGAAGGATTGCCTCTAATACGCCCCACCCCGGGATCACTAACTTTTGCAACGCGCGTAAAGTACCATTCGAGCAGATGTCTGTCACGAGACCGATGATTGAATTTCATCTCCAACTTTAGTTGGAGACGGAAAATTTCGGATTTCGGATTTCGGATTGCGAATTGCGAATTGGTGAATTTCCCGCTACGACGAAAGAGGCTGCAAATCGCCAGCATGGCAATTCCCGAAATCCGAAATTCGCAATCCGAAATTTTGCCCTTGTCTGATGGCTAAGAAGATTGTGATGGGTTCGGTTTCTCCCGTGAACGCCTACG
>DASWDX010000471.1:0-5836 GCA_036395055.1 Pyrinomonadaceae bacterium
GCGCTGCCCGGCGTCTAACCTGCTCCGATTCCCTTCGCGAGCGTCGGCTTAGATTGGGCGCGCCCTCAAGTTCCTCTTCCAAATGGATCGCATTGATCAAATTGCTGCTGCGACTGCGGTCGCAAGTACGGATAGGAGTAGATGGTTTGGTGGCCGCTGAGATCGTGCTGCATAGTTAAACCTCCCAGCCTCGACCTTGTGCATCGCGTTTCAACTCGGCGAGCTTGCGAGCGACAGTCGTCTAAGCTCTGTTTGTGGCAAATCGCGAATCGGCTAGAACCAATCCTGAAGCCGACGGAAAGAGAGCAGCTTTGATAGCTCGCGCAGTTGAGTGTCGATCGGTTCGCCATACACCGTGAGGCCGTGGCGGATCACGTCGATGATCCGATCGTCGCCTGGGCTACCGTTGGGCATACCATCTAACGTTCGCGCTCACCTGCGACGGCGTTTGCCTTTTGTGCGCGCGCCGTCGTCAGCTGCAGCGCCCTGTTCGGCAGCGTGCCTCGTCTTTGGGCGGACCGCCTTGGTTCTGTAGAACTGCAGCAGCTCAATCGGTGCTCCATCGTCAAGTATGAACGCCACGCGAACTCCAGCCGATGGCTCCGTCGGTGCGATCAGAATCTCCCGACCTTTCAGAGCTTCGTCCAAATCGTCGACGGCAAAGGCGATGTGCGGAACGATTCTGACGAGCTCGGGCACGTGGCAATGCGGCTCGAACCGGATCCACTCGATCCCGTAGGGACTGGTCTCAAAACCGGCGACATGAACCCCGAGAGGCGCGACATGATGCTCCTGAGCACGAGGCTGCGTGTGTGGAATCCCGATGTGGTGGTACCGCCATCCGAGCTTCGCTGTCACGGCCGGCGGCTCATGGTTCAGTCGCATTTTGCCGTTCACGTCTCTCTTCATCGATCTCACTCACCGATTTCGATCATTGAGTCTGTCGAGTCTGGCGAACTAGAAATAGACTGCAACTTGCAATCTATTTCTGCCTCCACAGAGGGAGTGTGCCGGAAAACACTGCAAGAGATCAACCGCGATTCCGGGGGGCAAAACCCGCGCCCAAAGAATTCCGTAAAAAACTATATGTCAGCCAAAATCACAGAGCTGGTTGCCCGGAGCGCCTTGTCAGGCGGCAGCTGATTCAGAGGCGCTTGGATCTCTTCTTCGGCTGTGATTCGGACGGTGGGTTCTTCGCTACCCATCGGTGACCCTGAACCAGCTCCAGCAGGTCGAACGTGGTGATCATTCCGACCACTCTCTGCTCGTGTGTGACGACCAAGCGGTGAATCTTGTGATTTCGCATGATCCGAGCAGCTACGCTCACGTCGTCGTAATTCGGAACCGTGTAGACCTTCTCCGTCATTATCGCGCTGACGGGCGAATCTCCCTCGAGGCTGGGCACTAGATCGGTTGCAGATACAATCCCGACGGGCTGGCCGTCGGGATCAACGACCGGAAGCGCTCCCACCTTGTTGCGCTGGAGGATACGGCGGACCCGGTCGATGGTGGCATCAGGTTCCACAGTGATGACAGATTCGGTCATCAGATCACGAACCTTGGCGTTCATCGTTCCTCCTGTCGAACCTGCCGCCTAACTAGAATTAGACTGCGACTTGTAATCTATTTCTGCCTCCATAGAGGAGTTTGACCGAAAACGCTGCAAGATGGCAAGCCTCTCTTCGGAACATAGCGTGGCCCAGACCTAACGAGAAAGAGATAAGCCACGGGCGCGGTGAGTGGCAAGCGCGCCGAACGTGCTTCGCACGGTTGCTCGCTTCGCTTGACGTTCAACCGCCGATATGTTCATCTGAACAGTCATGCGTGCCGCCCGCGTTCAAGATGCGCTAGAACGACTGACTGCGGCGATACGTGATGTCGAGTTCGAGCTTGCGGCAATGAAGGCAGAACACGATCCGCTCGCGTCGCACATCTTTGTTTCGCGCCGTCATTATCGGAACGTAAACGATACGAAAAGCGGAAAACGCCGCGAGACGATGGCCCGGGTGAGTTTCAATACTGCCTGCGAGCTTGGCTTTTGCGGGACCCTCGACGAATGGGAGCGCCTCATGGGAGCCGTTGCGAGGCGGTGAACGGTTGCCACACGCCTAACGAATGCACCACGAGAGTTGTTTGCGGATCATTCGACGTTCAGCTTTTCTCGCGAACTTCGTTCCGCCATTTCCGTAGAACGAGGTGAGAAATACACAACTAAAAGAAGGAAATCCGATAACAAGACCAAGAGAGACTGAAAGGCTTAATGGTGCGTTGGAAATCGACTACCAGCGCAATACGGTAAAGTTTCATCCGAACGCGCTGCGCGAGTTTACGTTTAGCCTTCCGCTCACGCCATTGGACGTGGAGATCGTGCGGAGTTTAACGCAGGTCAGTCGAAGACTGGAAACGCACAGTCAGTCCTGATAGCAGCTATAATTCGGGCGGGTTTTACCGCCGCTTGAGCCGAGCCTCACGCAATACTCGGTCCGCTCTTCCGCCCGTACGCACGGAATCACGACTGCAAGGTTTCAAGGCAGCAGGGAGGCAGTCAGCACCGCGCTTTTCAAATCACGCGCATCCAAGTAGACTGCTGCTGGGACGAGCGCTTCGTCAACGCGCTCAGAGAGTGAATCCAACGAAGTTTTTGACCGAGCTGAAGCGGCGCAATGTTTACCGCGCAGCGGTCGCTTACGGAGTCGTCGCATGGTTTCTTACGCAGCTCACAACACAGGTCTTCCCGTTTTTTGAAATGCCAAATTCCGCAGTGCGTTTTGTTGTCATTGCGCTCGCGCTCGGATTTCCAATCGCGATGCTACTCTCCTGGATCTAGGAATTCACCCCCGAAGGAATAGTGCGAACGAAAGATCTCCAGCCAGCAGAGGCGAGATCGGTTCAGCGCGCCACGGGGCAGATTCTCGACTTCATCATCATCGGGGCTCTGCTGCTCGTTATCGGAATGTTGATCGTTGGGCGACTCCCGTTTTACAGGCAAGCAGGCGAGTCAATCTCTCAGAAAAGCATAGCGGTGCTGCCGCTCGAAAATCTGAGTGGCGATCCGAATAACGCCTATTTCGCCGACGGCATTCAAGAGGAGATCCTGACGCGGCTGGCTGGCATTGCGGATTTAAAAGTCATTTCGCGTAGTTCCACGCAACAATATCAGAGCAAACCCAGGAATCTGCGCGAGATCGCGAAGCAGCTTGGTGTAGCAAACATCCTTGAAGGCAGTGTGCAAAAAGCGGCCGATCAGGTGCGGGTCAGTGTTCAGTTGGTCAACGCGCAAACCGATTCCCATCTCTGGGCCGAGACCTATGATCGCAAGTTGACGGACATCTTTGCCGTCGAGAGCGAGATCGCTAAAGGAATCGCAGAGTCGTATGGTGCAACGGCTACCGCGGACCAGGCACGCAAAATATTCGAGCAACTCTGCAGGGATCAACCAGACAACTATTTCCTTGCGAGAGAACTGTCTCAAGTTTATGCGGCCATGGGGGAGAAGGACTTGGCCCTCAAGGAAGCGGAACGTGCAGTCATGCTTGACTCTCCTGCTAAAGATGCAGTGGGAGGACCTGCTAGGGCAGAGAACTTGGCGCTAATTCAGACGATCTTCGGCGAGAGTAGCCATGCGATCTCAACTCTGACCCAGTTGTTACAAACGCCCTATATGGAGGGGCTTTACGGAATACCCATTACGCCGGCCCTTCTTAGGCTCGATCCGATCTGGGACCCTTTGCGCGCCGATCCCGCTTTCCAAAAACTATGCGAGGAAAAGCAGCACTGAATCACGACTGCATCTCTTTTACAGTAAAAGCCCGTGAAACGAGACTGGGAGCTAATCGCTGACAATCTCAGTAAAGCCGGTTGGAGTTGGGGCTGTATCTCAGCGATCGATATCAACGGGCGAACCGATCTGGATTGCAGATGCACATCGCGACGACGGAAAGCGTTTCGTTGTGCGAGCGGGTGAAAAGTTGACAGCGTTCGTGGAACTCGAATCGGTGATCTCGCGCTTGCGATGAATTGCCTCGACAAGCCGCCGCGATTTTTCCGAAACTCTCCGGATATGAAAACAGTCATTCCATCAGTTCTAATCACATTTGCACTCGTCTGCTTTGCGCTCGTCCAAAACGCACGGGCAGTAAATCCGCCGCCCGACGGAGGTTACCCCGGAGGCAACACAGCAGAGGGGCAAAACGCCCTTTTGAGCCTCACGAGTGGCATATACAACACGGCAGTCGGTATCTATTCAGCCCTAAGCCTCACCGACGGCAACTTTTGCACGGGTGTCGGCGCTGGGACGCTTCTGGTCAACACGGCAAACCAGAATACGGCTACTGGCGCCGGGGCGCTTTTAAGCAACACGCTCGGCTTCGGCAACACGGCCAACGGAGCGTTCGCACTCTTTAGTAACGTTGATGGCAGTGATAACACTGCCGTGGGTGAATCGGCAGGACAAAACTTGATCACTGGCTTCAATAACACTTACATTGGCGACTTCGTTGGTTTCCTCGCCGCCGACGAAAGCAATACGATCCGCATCGGCGACCTCTCG
This sequence comes from Pyrinomonadaceae bacterium, assembly GCA_036395055.1. Classification (GTDB taxonomy): domain Bacteria; phylum Acidobacteriota; class Blastocatellia; order Pyrinomonadales; family Pyrinomonadaceae; genus PSRF01. Next base: position 4,550 of record DASWDX010000471.1, read on the forward strand.
AACGGGAACGGGGCCGGGTCCTTAGAATGCTTTATCGGTGGTATCTTCAATAACTTCCAGCCTGTTGGCGGCACCGTTGTTGAAGTTACTCTAGACCTTGCGAACGACAAGCTTGGCTGGGATGTCGGCCCGAGCCAGGGTGGTAGCGCACCTGTGCCTCGTAGCGCGCCCGGCGCGCCAACCCAGCGCCCCGCCATGCTCAATGGCAAAGTTGACAAAGTTGAGAAGTTGCAAGCAACGGTCGCGCAGCAACAGAAACAAATAGAGACTCTCACAGCCCAGCTCAGAGAGCAGGCAGCGCAAATCCAAAAAGTGAGCGCCCAGCTTGAAGCGAGCAAACCAGCGCCGCAGGTGGTCAACAATCCCTAAAGCCGGTTGGAGTTTGGGTTGTGTCTCAGCCGTCGATTCTCGGGGGCGAGCGATATGGATTGTTGACGCGCATCGCGACGACGGAAAGCGTTTCGTTGTGCAAGCGGAAGAAAAGCTGACTGCGTTTGTCGAACTTGAATCGGCGATCCGCGAAGCGCGTCACCATATGGTGGCGGACTTGCGCCGGAGTAGCTCCCTGAACTTCACGCGGCAGTAAAAGCAGCGCTTATCGCGGCTCCTAATCCTCTGCTCATCACGATCAGATATGCCAAACTTGTTCGCCATGCTTTCCCACTGGGGACATTTAGCTTGGCGAAAATGTGCCGAATTACTCGGCATTTGGGAAGCGCATAAACCCGGGGGGGACGAAAGCGCATTGGTAGCCTGTTTTCTTCTAGACAGGGTTGCCGCTGCTTGATACGTTCATACGAACATGAAAACGCTCTTACTTCGTCTCTGGGCGCGCATATCGCGCAGATTGGCTGGCAAACCTCAACAGCTGGAATTGAAGTTATGGACTCGACGCTCAAGCCGCTGAAAGCAGCCCTAGAAGCAATTCGAGATATGGCGTCGAATGCGTTAACCCAGATCGAGCAGTCACAGGAGACACGTTCGATGCGATGGGTGTGCAAAGAGTGCCGGTAAGTGAAGCAAAATTGCTCGACCAGGTCCGCGAGACCATGCACACGAGCCGCTACAGTCCGCGCACCGAAGCGGCCTATGTGGACTGGATAAAGCGTTACTTCCGGTTTCGTGGCATCCGGCACTCCCAGGAAAAAGATCAGCCTCATAAAACCTTAGACATTAGTTTGCGCAGTTTCGGCCAGTCTTTTCTTCTGAGCATCAGTCCGCGACAACGGGGATGCCCGCACCTGCACAGCTCAAATTCTTCGCCCAGTTCGAAGTCGTAATCGATTA
>DASWDX010000472.1:0-6331 GCA_036395055.1 Pyrinomonadaceae bacterium
CGCGACCGTTTCCGGCGCACTCCATAGTCACCGCGATGCTTTGGCTTGGTCGCTTTTGGATCTCCTCCAGAGTCAAATCAAACGGTCTGGAGACCTGCCCGCCAACTTTTAGGCGCCACTCGTCGGCATTTACATCTGGAATATCGTAGTGGATCAGAAGATAGTGCAGTCCGGACGGAGTAATGGGATAGCGGAGGCCCTCCAAAGGCATGCCTCTGTTGCGCAAAGCGAGCTGAAGCTCTTCCTTGTATAAACTATCAGTTTGAGCGAGCCCAGTGCCGTCACCAACGGTCGGGAAGTACTTTACGCCGCCTTCTTGTTCGTCCATTCGTCAACTACCTATCGATTTTCACTATTGCGCGGACTAATAATGATTTAGCAAGAGGAAAGCTCCCCATCCAAGGAGAGCCAATCCCAACGGAGCGCTCAGTTTCCGCCCCCACGGCATATTCTTCTCAACGGCCATTACTACACCCAGAGCTAGCATCCAACCGATATTGCCTACACCCACAGCGAACATCAGGAGCATCAAGGCCCAGCAACAGCCGACACAAAAAATGCCATGATTGATGCCAAGCAAGAGGGCGTTGCGGCGATCGTGGCGTCCTCGCCAGTACTCCATCACGAAGCTCAAGGGCGCACGGCACTTGTCCAGACAGCGGTATTTCAAACGGCTAAACTGAAAGGCTCCTGCCAACAATAGAATGCCTACACCGATGACCCAGGCATTCGTCTCAAGCCATCTACTGCGTTCCACAACCTCGTGCAAAACCCAATCAGCTGAATGAGCCGCCACGCCGAACCCCGCCCATACGCCTAGATAGCCGGTAATTACCAGAGCCATGAGTTGCGAGCGATCTTCCCGCCGCGCGGTTAGGCGTCGGAAGATCTCGAGCAATGGGAGCGTGGTCGGCAGCATCATGGCCACGGTCATGAGGGTCCAGCCGACAAGATAGAGTATTACCGGTGCTACGAGTGAAGTCGCGCCGTTAAAAAGGCCGATCTCACCTAATCGCCCGTGATCGAGGTAACGACCATAAGGAGATCGATTCCAGATCCACAGCGTCAGCCACGCCAGAATGATCAATGAGGTGATTAACCACAAGAAAGTTCTGCGCTCGGATGAGGGCAATGGAGTGTTGGAGTATCGGAATGCTGGATTAATCGGTTTTGAATGCATCATTCCATTACTCCAAAGCTTAGGTACTCCAATCTATTACGGCGTGCTGGGCCTCTTCTATCTGACTCCCCTGTCGACCGCGTTGCCAATCGCTTAACTCTGGAAGACGAAATTTCCTTGAATCGCGTTGTGGTCTTTAAGGTCAATGTTTTGCTTCAAAGCCGGATTGGTCATTTTGAACTTCGTCGCTTTGGCTACGTATGCGGGTGAGCCAGGAATCGTCGAAAATATGGAATCGTGAAGCGTCGTCACGTCGCCGTTGGGACCACGAAAAGGCTCCATCTCACAGTCGGCGACGTTCCCGATCCGCAGGGTGCCCTTACCTTCACTGACCTCGAAAGTAATCGGCGAGCGCTCCACGGCGACTACCTCGCCGATCAACTGCACGAGGTCGGCGATCGGACCGCCTTGTTTGCCGGTATAAACGCTGAGGAGCACTTGTTCCTGCTCCTTTGTGGCCCTTTGATCTATGTGGACGACAACGCGCCAGTTACCTTTAAGTATGTTTCCGGGGACGTGAGCAGTGAATCCAATAGTGAGCCCGGACACGTCTACTCCATCGATTGCGCCTCTTTCGAAATGATGCGCCAGTACGGTATCGCAAGTCCCGTTATCCGGGTCGACGCCGATCCAGCAAGGACAGAGAACTTCACAGTTGCAGACTTCAAGCAGGCTTCCTTCGAGTTTATAGGCCATATCTAATCCTCCCTTTTCATGAGTTCGTTGGAATACGACTTTCGTCCAAACAAATGCACGGAAGAGTCGCCCATTAATTCGGAGCGCTACCCATGCCCGACGTTTTCTTAATGTGTTTTTAGGAATTGATTAAGCAGAACTTATTTCGTCCGGAGATCGCAGTCAAGTCGATTTAGACTCAGGCGGCTTTGGCTGGTGAGAGTCTAGGCATTTTGGCTAAACACGGTGGACCGACTAGCAAAAGCGAGCGGTATCGGGAACGAGTGATCTCTCCCGAATCCCGGCTACGAACGTAGAGGACTCATGGGCTGGAAGGAAGCCAAGCGCAACGGTCAGTCTAAACAACTGTCCAAGAGATCGAACCCAGGCGCGGTATGGGAAGGTTTGACTAACAGCACCAGCGCCCGCCGCGTAATCAATCAGTTAAATACTCCCGCCAATTAATAGGCCCGCGAGGAATATCCTTATAAAACCCTTCGCTGTTACTGACGATTGAGGAACACCCAGACGTTAGAGTAATTAGCCAAAACGATAGTCAAACCTAAATATTTCTTACTCAGTTTCGCTCTAGCAACTGATCGCCGCAAGGCGGATAACTTTGAACTCATGAATTTTTTCTCATCGCTTTTGCTGACACCTGATCTCCAACCACTGACTTCTGTCATTTGATCACCTTATCGGCTCGGCTATGAGTGCAACAGCAAGCAGTACTGCTACAAACAGGATTGATAAGACGAGAGCTTTCCTCATTGCACACACCTTTTGTTATGTATCACGCGGGCGGTAGTAGAGAAAAGTGAGATTTACGACGGGAAGGCGACAGGTAGTTGTCGAGTGGGAAGACCAAATTCAGCTTGAGATTGAACTGATCGACGCGTCAGTGCCAGCAGCCGCAGCACGGCACGAGCGAAGGCTGTTGGCGTTGGCTCCAGTTGCTTTGGTTAGACATCAGTAACTCCACGCCTTGCCCCACCTAGCATCGAGCGATAAATGTGACGAAACGAAACAGCTCATGGCGTTAATGACGCTGCGTATGCCGCGAGCGAAACCATGTCTTCGACCGTGAGCTTTTCAACTGTGGGCTTCATGAGGGCGCTTCCAATTCCCGCCCGAGCGCCATGTTTGAAGTCGTAGAGTTGGCGGACGATATAGCTTGGTGAGCGGCCCGCGATTCCAGGGATCGGCCCGAGCCCTTTTAGGTCGGGCCCGTGACAGACTCCACACTGAACGGTTTTGCCCCCGCCTCCACTGGCGACGAGCGCCTGACCTTTCTGGATACTGCCGATCGGCACATACGCTATGAATCGAGATCGTGGGTCACGATGTTCAAATTGTTCCAGATCTTCCGGCACCTCGATGATACGTTGGCCGATTGGCTCCTTGTCGCCAGTTTTCAACGCGGCCAAAAACCATCAGGCGACATAGCTCTTCGGGACGGTCTCGGTTTCGACGACCCTAATTATCGATTTCGGTTTTAGTGCGGAAAAATATGTTGCGGCCGCCGCCACCTCAGCATCGGTGGCGGCTTTGGATAGCGAAGACATTAATTGATTTGGGCCTCTTTGTGGCACCGAAGTCTTCCTGGCACCGCTCTTAAAATCGGCCATCTGCTGGACGATATAAGCCGCAGGAAGACCTGCGAGCCCCGAGTTTTCGGGACGCCAGGCCCGTCTGCCCGGTGACAAAAGCCGCAAGCAAACACATCAGGCTTTCTGCCATGCGAGACGACTTCGGGCATGGGAGGATAATCACCAGGATGCCAGTCTGGTGCGATGAAGCGATCACGCAATTGAGTAAGAGTATAAGTGGCTGTGCTGCCCGGAACGCGCCTGAGTTTACCGTCGTCCGGTGTGGGCTTGAAATCCGGAGCATTCACCGGATAGGCCCACGCTGGCGGACCCTCTTCGCTTTGTGCAGGCGTTCCGGCTGTCGGTGCAGACGCCAATGCCAACGTTAGAAGCACCGCGAATGTCTTCATCGCAAGTCCTCCTCTGAAGCGTTTCCGCGTTTGGAACGCGAAATGAAAGAATCGTGCCTTGGATACTTTAATCTGGGAAGTAGTGCCGCCGTCCTGAGCACCCAGTAGAACTCGTCAGGTGATGACACACCGGCGATCTGATGCTCACCGCCTGATGCGATCATCGTCAAGATTGTTCTTGCCTGATGTCTAATTCAACTATTCAATGAGCAGCCGTACGAGGCGACAACTGCCGGTCGGCCTATCTCCGAACTCGGCTCGTATTTCGAATTACAAACGGGTCGCAATATCGTCCACTTAAACGAATATTCCGACCGCCAAACACCGCGCGGCATGGCGGCCTATCTCCCGACTCGCCCGCAGCCTATTTCGTCCGCTAGACCAGAGTCAAGCTCTGTAATCGACGTGAGATTGAACTGTACGACGCTTCGAATCAATTTTGTTGTGGTTCGCCGAGAGTGTAGTTGCGCTTTTCAAGCTTGACTCGTCGCCACGAGCAGCGCTATAGGTGCGCATTCCACCCTCGGGATGCGAAATGAAATACGCTCTAGCAATCATACAGCTCGCTTTCGGCCTCGGGTTATTTCTCTGCGCAACATTACCGGGAATAATCCTACTAGGACTGACCTTTCAAGAAAATTAGAGAGACCACGGCAAAGAGCGCGCGCCACCATCCGACCCGATACTTACAATTGTCTATAGACCGTCTCTTTGGAGCGAAAGGCTCCTTTACGATTTTGGGCATCGTTTCCCTTCCGAATCGGGTTATAGAAAGCTCACAGCAATTGGGGGCAAGTAGATTAACAGCCCGGAATTCTCTTCGCCGCGCAGTCTTCGAGAATCTTAGCTCCAGCAAAATCACCACGGTGGGCAGAATCGGGCGTAGGTAGTCCAGATAGGCCCAATAAAACAGCCGCCAGAAAACCTATTACCACCGCAGCACCGACATGCCATAGAAACCGTTTGGTGTCGCCTTTGACCACTCCTTTGGCGAATAAATTCTCAATCTCCGCGTCCGTAAGCTTTTCTGCTGGCATGTCCATGTTTTACTCCTTTTTGCTTCAGTGTTGTCATTAGAGACACCGCAATATGAGGCTAAAACCTATTTCCGTCGTTAAGTGGGTCTAGGCAAGCCTCATACCAGTTCGGGCGAGACCAACGATATTGATACCTTGTAGAAACTGAGCCAGAGTCACTGTGTGATGGAGTGCTGTCACTTTGACAGTGTGAATGACGAATTTTGCCAATGGTCATTGAACATCGGTTTGACCGCTTCCGTGGCAAGGGAGCATTCGGCCGGCTGCGTTCGATGCTCAATGATCCACGGTTCGCTTATCAGGAAATCGCTAACAGGTTCGGAGTGACAAGGCAGTACATTGCACAGCTTGCGAATGAATTAGGTATCAACGGCATGCAAGGCCAACGGGCGCGATTGTCACGCCGTGAGCCTCGCGTCATAAAGCAATTCAAGGAATATCCGTCCGATATTCGAGGTGTGATAAACAAGCTTAGGCGAGCAGACCTTCGCGTGACGCCATACAACTCACCTCAACCAAGCGTGCCAAACTCTGTTCGAACGTCACTAAGAGTCACTAAGAATGGTACTCGTGAACGGCTTACTTTGCATAATCCAAGTGCGACCGGCCCTCAAATTCAGGCCGACTGGGCGTGAATACGCCCGTTTTGACGTTGGCCGCGACATTAGGCGGGCGCACGTCGCATGTTTGCGATCCGCCGACGCCGCACAATGAAGCTCTACGTCATTCCACTAACCCATTTGCGAAACGTCTCGTCTGTATATATTCCCGCTGAAGGCAAATACGCGACAGGCAGCGGCAAGAAAACCCGCAAAGACTGAACCCGTTACGAAGAAGCGTGGCACCTGCTTGGCAGCGTCAAGATAAGAACTAACTCCGGCTCGCCCCGGCACGAGGTTCACACATGATGATCGACGATGATACTCTCAAGCAACTGTTACAGAACGACGATGGCCTGATGGAGCTATGCAAATGGTTGCGCGACAAGCACGACATAGAAATTTCGTCTCGCCTCATTCCTCTCGTGGACGACCTCACCCATATTTTGGTAGAAGCCGGCAAGAACAAACTGCATTAGTCCACGCAGCGATATTTCGGCGTAAGCTCATTTCCAAATCACCAATCTCTTTGATTGATCGACCCAGATGGTGGTGTAAAAAGGCGCAACTTGGCGACATAGTCTTGCGTTATCAAAGAGCAGAGTGTCGGTATAATTCTCGTTTTCATCTTCGATGACTAGATAGCATTTACGCGAGTCAGCGGCCGCGTGAACGTAGATCAAAACCCCAACTTCGCCACTCACTGCCTTAACACCGCCGCCAATTCTGCTTTGCATCGCAGCCAGTTCGGAGCGTCACCCTTCATCATAAGCGAATAAGTGTCACATCCTGCCGAGCCAGTGCCACTCATTGACATCGATTGAGGGAGTCTGTTTTCGCA
>DASWDX010000473.1:0-10423 GCA_036395055.1 Pyrinomonadaceae bacterium
CCATACGGCGGTGACACCAAGGTCCTTCAGATAAGGCAGCCGATCGATCACGCCCTGGAGATCGCCGCCATGGTAGAAGAACTTGTTTTTGCGATCGTAAATGCCGCGCGACTGCGGCGGGTCGTCGTTGACTGAATCGCCATCGCTGAACCGGTCGATCATAATCAGGTACATTACGTCAGCGGGCGAGAAACCCCGGAAACGGCCGGCACGATTTAAGGGAGCGAGAATTTCGAAGGGAGCGCGCGCGATTCCGTTCGCCGTCGTGATTCTTAGCTGACGTAAGCCAGGATTAGCACTGGGGGCGATCGCTACGTCGACGAAGAGATACGTTCCCCGCTCGTTCGTTTTAGGAAGACTTGCGATGCGAAGACCGCCGCCGACAATCTGCACGCTCGCGCGCTTGAGATTGCTTCCCCGAATCAGCAGCCGTACTGGATTAACCGAACTTCGCGCCCACCAGCTTGGGGGCTCAACCTTGAGAACCTGGGGCGGAGTCTGGCCGGAGCAACAGATGGCCGCTGCAAAAGCGATAAACAGTAAGAAACAGAAACCCTGGGTTCTTGGAAGATACATCGCTTTCTTCACTCAAATTCTTAGCTGCATAGGAGCTCAATGTTTATTGCAGCGAAAGCCATTGGCAATCGAAGCTCCATAGGAGCGAAATGTGAATTTGCATGGTGGTTTGCTTGCAATCACATTCCGCTCCTGCGGAGCTTACAAGAAAACTAACGAAACTAGTTTCTGTGAACATTTTCCCTACGGAACTGCTTGCGTTTTAGTTAGGGTGTGCCCAACACAGAAATCTTGTGCTAGTTCAAATCGGTATCAGGTTCATTCGTAACTTTCGTCCGTTGTATATCAGCTCTGCCATACAACTCAGTCAATTCTCTTAAACGCGAAGCGACTTCGCTGGTCAGTGCGTCGGCCTTGACTCGCCACGACCAGTTTCCTTCAGTGCTATTGGGAAGATTCATGCGCGCTTCGGTGCCGAGGCCCAACACATCCTGCAAAGGCACAACTGCCGTATTCGCCACCGACGCCAGCACAGCGCGAATGAAGTCCCAGTTAATTTCTTCGCCGTCAGTATGCAGATACTTCAGGCAAAATTCTTTTTCCCGCTCAATCTGCTTCGCATCGCGAGTTGATCCTTCGCCGGCAACGCTTGAGAACCAGCCCACCGCTGTGTCGTTATCATGTGTGCCGGTGTAGACAACAACATTCCTGTGATAGTTGTGCGGCAGATCCATATTCTTGGTATCGCTGCTGAAGCCGAACTGCAGAATGCGCATGCCCGGAAAGGCGAAATCATCGCGCAAAGCTTCGACGTCCGGCGTGATGACGCCAAGGTCCTCGGCAATTATCGGCAACTTCCCCAGCGCCTCTCTGATGGCAATAAACAATTCCCTTCCCGGCGCCTCAACCCAACGGCCACGTTCCGCAGTCTTGTCACCGCCGGGAATTTCCCAGCAGGCAGCGAAGCCGCGAAAATGATCGACGCGCACGATGTCAACCGTTTCCAACGTCGCACGAACGCGCTTGATCCACCATTTGAATCCATCTGCACGCATTCGCTCCCAGTTGTACAGTGGATTCCCCCAATACTGCCCCGTGGCGCTGAAGTAATCAGGTGGCACGCCGGCCACAACGGTCGGAGTCCCATCTTCGTTTAACTTGAACTGATCCGGATTTGTCCAAACGTCCGACGAATCGTGGGCAACAAAAATCGGGATGTCGCCCACCAATTTAATACCCCGCGTATTGCAGTAGTCCTTGAGCGCAAACCACTGACGGAAGAAAAGAAACTGGTAAAACTTCTGAGCCTCGATCTCTTCACCCAGTTCCTTTTTTGCAGCCCCAAGCGCGTCAGGATCCCTACGGACCAGCTTCGCCTCCCATTCATTCCAGGCTACACCGCCGTGTGCATCTTTCAGTGCGCGAAACAAAGCGTAATCATCGAGCCAGGAAGCATGACGCCAACTAAACTCCGCGACCGCGCTGCGCAGGTCCGGATCCATCTCTCCCCTGAACGTGGCGAATGCCTGCCGCAGAATTGAGTCTTTGTATTTATGAACAGGTGCAAAATCAACTCGTTCTTTTTCGAAGTCCGGAAGGCAGGCGCGATCATCCTTGGCGAGTAGGCCTTCGGTAATGAGTTGTTCGGGACTGACAAGCAGGGCGTTGCCGGCGAAAGCCGAGTAGCAGGCATAAGGTGAATCGCCATATCCGGTTGGGCCAAGAGGCAACATTTGCCACAGGCTTTGCCGTGCGGACTTAAGAAAGTCCGCGAACGCATAAGCTTGCGGACCCAGATCGCCGATGCCGAATGGTCCGGGCAATGAAGTCGGGTGAAGCAGGATGCCGCTGGATCTGGGAAAGTTCATCTAGTTGTAGTCTCGGCGCACAAGTGCGCCACCTAAACAATACGGTTTATTTCTTTTCGTTTAGACGGCGGACTTGTCCGCCTGTCTTGCGTCGCGCTCAACTCGTCCTCAGTCCACAACCATCGCTGGTCGATTTCGATGGGAACATCCCCGGGCGCATGCGGGAAATATGCTTGATAACTCGACCAGCGCCACTCTGCAGGATGATCGCATAGTCCTGCTCGAACAGGATTATTGTGGATGTAATTAAGTTTCTGACGAATGAACTTGCGACTCCAGATGTCGATTGCTGAAAAGTCCTGCAACCAAACGGCGTGAGTCTGGCCAGAGGTCAATGGCTGCGCCAATTGCAGCTTGGTCAGCATCGCTGAATATTCTCCGGCTCGTAACCATTTCAGGATCAAAGATGCGGCTCGACCCTTCAGACGGCCGATGATCAAACTAATGTCGAGCCAAAGAGGATTCACCAAAAGATGAAAGTGATCCGGCATGACAACGTACCCAATTAATTTGAACGGCTCCTTTAATCGTGTCATGGCCAATGCATCAATAAATAATGCGCAGGCATAATCATCACGAAATACAGGAAAACGATTATAGGTGACGCCGGTTACGTAATGGACGAGGTTTGCCTCTTTAGATTTGAACAAGCGCATTTTTGTTTAAAGGTGGAGCGCACAAGTGCGCCATCTAAACGATGGTGATTTCATCCGGTTCACGGGTATCGGCGCACAAGTGCGCCATCTAAGCCGTCGTCAATTCTTAGCGAACTTTGTACGCGACAGCGGTCTTCGGCTGAATGCTTATGGCTGCACTGCCATTCGTAACGAGATTGCCACCCACCGTTCCGATCAAACCGGCAAGCTCAGCTCGATCTCGCAAACCAATGGATGCTGCCGGCAGCACCACTCTCTTTTCTTTCGAGTCACGATTGAAAGCGACAATCACAGTCTCATGCTGGTCCTGACGAGCGAAGACATAAGCATCGTCGTCATAGAAGAGATCGATCAAGCGCCCCCGCCGCAACGCCGAATGTTCTGCACGCAGGCGTATCCACGAGCGTGTCCACTCAAACATCCTTTGCTCTTTTGGCGTACGCCCTTCGGCCATGAAAGCGTTGCGAGCGTCGCCGGGAAAGCCTCCGGGAAAATCGCGACGGTTGTCGGGATCCTCTTTCCCCTCCATGGCTATCTCTTCCCCGTAGTAGAGTTGCGGAATGCCACGAATACTTAGAATAAACGCGACGTGCATCATGGCGCCTTCAAGAGTCGCGCCATCAAGCGACATGAATCGCATAGTATCGTGATTGTTAGCGAACGTAGTGATCCTTAAGGGATCGGGATAGAGCGCATCATATTTCAACTGCTCGCGCAGCGCTCGCATCGGCGCCTTGCCTGTGAATGCCAGCAGCGAGGCGTTCCAGATCGGAAAATCGAAAACGGAATCAAGTTTAGTGTCCACACCATCCCAGCCTGCGTGGCCACCAATGAAGAAAGCAGTCTGCGCCGCATCACGCTCGAACACCTCACCGACCATCCACATCTTCGGATACTGGCGATGCAATGCATTGGAGAGCTCGCGAATGAAGCTGCGCGGCATGTACTGAATCGTGTCCTGGCGAATGCCATCGAGTCCCGTCGCACCGATCCACCAAAGCGAGTTTTGTATCTCGTAGCGAGCGACTTCGCGCTCCTCTTGATTCATGTCGGGCAAGTCATCGCTAAACCAGCCATCAAGCGTGTTGCGGAATTCATCCCTGTTCGCGTGGGGGGACAGCAGAGCACTGTTTCGGAACCGGTTCACACTGTGCTGTGCGAGCGTGCCGTGGAACCAGTTCTCGAGGGGCGGATTTCTGAGCCAGGGATGCCGAGACCCGACATGGTTGGCGACCTGATCCTGAATAATTTTCAAACCCAAGGCGTGGGCCTTCTCAATCAACTCGCGCAGGGTTGCCATGTCCCCAAAGTGGTCCTCCACTGCGTAATAATCAATGGCGTGGTAGCCGTGGTAGTAAGTGGTTGGGCACCAGGGCTTGTCGCAGCTATTCACTCCATTCCAATTGTCATACCACGGTGTTAGCCACAGTGCGGTCACACCGAGATCTTTCAGGTAAGGCAGATGATTGATAATGCCACGCAGGTCGCCACCATGATAGGCGCGCGGATTTGTTCGATCATTAGCAGCGGCCGGCGAGTCAGCAGGAGCGTTATTTGAGTGATCACCATCGGCGAAGCGATCAGGCATTATTAGATAAATCACGTCGTCCGGAGTCACGCCCTGAAAGTCTGTGGTCGCAGCCAGGGGTGCTTCAATTCTGAAAGGAATCGTCGCCTTTCCCTGCGGAGTAATCAACGTCAACGGATATGATCCGGGTCGCGCAGCCGGACTGATTCTCACATTCACAAAAAGGTAAGTGCCGTCGCGATTAATGAAGACTTCGGAGCTTTGGGTTGCGGATTTCGTCGCCTCGACGAGTGCACCGCCGAGGTTTTTTCCGCGCACCAGCAGCCGAACCGGATTTATCGTGTGGCTGGCCCACCATGAAGGAGGCTCCACTTTGGTAACCGACGGCTGGTTGGTTTGAGACGAAGCAGAAACGCTAAGGAACGTGGCCAGGATACAGCAGCAAAACGCCGGCCTGAGGATCGACCCGCAAAAGGCGGAACGGAATGCACAAAGGAACGCAAAGGGGTCGCTCTCAGCGATACTTTGCGGATTGGCTTTGCGCACTTTGCGGTTAGCTCTTCCTTTCTAACTTCCAGAAGCAACGGATTCGATCCACCAGCAAATTGATCTCAGACTTTGTAAGCTTCTTGCCAAACCCAGGCATGCCGGCTTTCCCGCGCGCCACTATCGATCTCAGCGTTCGGATCATGTTTACTAAAGGCAATGCCGAGGGATCGTTAAGATCCGCAAAGATCTTACTATCCCCTTGTGGACTGCATCTGGGGTAGTTTTAGAAGAAAGATTCATGGGTCGTTTAACGAGACGATTAAAACTCAATCTTGCCGTTCCTGACTAACTTCGAAACATCTATTCTAAAACTCGTGATGATATTAATCTCATTGCTTGTCAGGCTGAATAGCAGCTCCTTGCTTTGAGGAGTCAACAACGGCACATTCTCATCATTAAATCTTGGGAAAAAGAATGTCGCTTCATCTCCCGGAAACTTGGGAGGTACAAAGTGTATCAGCGATCTTCGCTCGCCGCGTTCATTAGCGATGTAGATATAACGTTGTAAGTCTTGGAGTCGACCACCTTTGAAAACGGCGTACACAGCATCAGCACCCGGATTTTGACTAGACTTCGAACTCAAGGTCAGAACATAGTTATCCGCGCAGGGCGCACATTCCAGCAATCCTTTTGTTCTGGCATCAAAATCAGCCCGGTCTTTATCGGTCATCCTTTCGTACTTGGCCTCGAGTTGCCTAATTCTCATAAGGGCCTGGCGAATTGGTAATGCCGACCGCAACCGAAGCATAAATTGGAAATCAACTGGAGCTTCCGCGCCCGCTGAGCTGATGCTGTTTTGTTCACTTCTGTTAGAAGTGCCTGTCGTCGGCGGAGGGCCACCAGCAACCGGCCGACTCTCCCCTGCGTACCTTATTCTCACCTCCTGGGTAATGGCCCAGGGTGATTTGTTAAGGATTATTCTTGCCTCTTCCTTCGTCCAGCGTTCCACCGGCTTGTCGAGTGTTGAATCCTGAGCCAGCATCAATGAAGGCACCCCACTTGCCAACAATGCAACGGCTACAACAACTGTTCTCATGAAAACATTCACTGGATGGCCAAAGCGGTATTCGCTTCCGATAGGATTACACTTTTCACTGGGGAGATAGGCCGAGCATTTGTTGAGTTCGAACTTTATCATCCAGTATGCGCTCCTGTTTGGTCTGCCTTTCGAGCGCGTCAAGACGTTTGAAGGTTGCCAGCGCTGTCTGTGCCTTCTCAGATTGCTTCAACCTGGTGTAAGCAAGAAATAGCTGATAGTAGGCCTGAGTATAGGCGGGGCTTACCGCAATGAGATCCTCCAGTCGCTTCGCAGCTTCTACATATTCGCGGCGTTTAAACGAAATTCGAGCGTAGTCGTATAGCACAACTACGTTCCGGCGATCGATTTTTAGTGCCCGCTGCAGCCAACCCTCCGCTAAGTCAAGGTCCCCCTGCTCGATAGCGACAAAGCCCAAACTAGCCAAGGCGTCAACATGATCTGGGTTTTTCGAGATAAAGTTTTCCAGGTGCTTGCGGGCTACGTCAAAAACTCCGGCGGCACGGTAAGTGTAGCCCTGCCAATACTCGACGTTCTCGATCTTAGGATCGAGCTGAGCTGCGCGATCGAAATCTGAAGCGGCCGCCGCAGCCTCCCCTTTCCTATAGTTGGCGTCGGCGCGAGCCAGATAGTAAGGGGCCTGATTCGGATCTACTTCGATAGTCTGAGTAAACTCGTTAATAGCACCTTCCCAGAACCCAACACGAAAGTACTCTCGACCAAGCAAGTAATGGAAATTTGCATCTTGCGGGCGACGCTCGATAGCATGCTTGAACTCGAGAACTGCATTGGCGTGATCACTCTGCTCGCTGGCGATCAACCCCAGGCGAAAATGTGTTTCGGCTGGAGCCGGATTAACGTCACACGCCTCGGCCAAATAACGTGCCGCATCCTCATTGCGATCGAGATTGTAGTACGCAATCCCCAAGTTATACAGAACCTCATAAGTATGCGGCTGCAAATCATTAAGCCTCAAGAAAAGCCGCACCGCGCGCTCATACTGTTTACTTTGGGCCAAGATGGTACTCAGCGAAAAAAGTCCGCGCGGATCAGAACCGACCGTTCGTTCGGCTATTTCAGCAGTGGCATCGGCTTCAGCCATTCGATCTGCCCGGTACGCAACATTGAGAAAAGCAAGCTCAAGCTGCAGGTCGTCTGGCGCAAGCCTCAGCGCTTGTGAAAACTGTTCCGCAGCTTTCCCAAAATTGCCCTCACCTGCGTAAAGAGCTCCCAAGTTATAGTGGGCCTGCAGATGCGACGGCTGGATCTTAAGGATATTTTCAAATTCTGCAATTGCTTCCGCTTTCTTGCCGCGCCCGGCGAGGAGCCGCCCAATATTATTGCGGGCGCCTATAAAACTCGGATCGAGCTTAACGGCTGTACTGAACTCGGCGAGAGCTTCATCAGCACGGCCAAGGCGGTCGAGTGCAACTCCGAGGACATTATGTGCAGCAGGCGAGCGTGGCACCTCGGCCACAGCCGCGCGGGCGGAACGCTCGGCTTCGACCAACTCACCTTTTTCCAGAGCCGCGACTGCCAGGTTCAGCGATGCAGGCGTCGCCGTGCTTCGCGCTCCGGGTTGCTCACCATCGCCTGCCTTCTGGCCTACTTGCTGTGATTTTGGGCGGACCGACTGCGGTAACACTGTGGAGCAGAGAAAACAAATCGTTATGCAAGCTTTGAATCCAAGCGACAGCAATCGACGCTGAGCGAGCGACCGCTCGACCCCACGGATAAACTGTTCCGAACGCTCCAGCAAGTCTGACTCTTTCATCTCTGGTTTAGCTGTCATCAGTTACTGCCGATTATTAATTCCAGTGCGGAACTCCCGGTTAAGCTTGTCTACCGTGGCAAACTCAAGCGCAGCCTCTTCGGCGCGCCCCAGCCGTTTTAGCGCGAGGCCAAGCTGGTAATGAGCATCGGCGCGGTAGGCCGCGAGCGAGGTCGCTGTCCTGAGGCTTTCGACTGCTTGCGCAAATTGTCCTGCCAGTATATAAGCACGTCCCAAGGCAAAGTGGGCCTCAAAATTTTGTACGTTTTTTGTAACTGCTTGCCTTAGTGCGGCGATCGCTTGGTCAGTCTTTCCTTCCCTTACCAATAACGCACCAAGTCCAAGCTGCCCGTAGACAGACGCTGGCTCGATCTTTAACAGCTCTTGATACTCAGCCATCGCGAGATTAGATTCCCCGGCTGCTTCAAGGGCAGTTCCCAAAAAGAAGCGGGCCTCGGCGTGCCGCCGGTCCAGTTCAAGAGCAAGGCGCAACTCCCTAACTGCGCCTGCATAGTCCTTAACTGAATAAAACGTGCGGCCAAGATAGAAGTGGGCATCGAAGCTCTTCGCGTTTAACGCCACCGCCTGCGAAAGTGCGTCGATAGCTTCAGAGTTCGCATTGCCCCGCGAGGCCAGAATAATGCCCAGCAACGTGTGTGCTTCAGCAGCGCCTGCATTGAGGCGCAGACCCCGTCTCACTTCCCGTTCGGCTTCCTCTACTTTGCCGTCATTGTAAAGCGAAAGCGCCTTCAGATAGGCCGCTTCGACTGAATCCGGACGCAGCCGGACGAGTTCGGTAAATGTCTCGACAGCTTCTTCCCAACGCTTAAGCTTAATGTAAGCAACGCCCAAGTCCTGCCAGCCACTGAAGAATGTCGGATCGCGACGAACCGCCTCCTTGAAATCTTTAATTGCCGCGTTCAGGTCGTCGCGATCAGTAGCGAGAAGCGCGCTTGTGTAGAAGACGCGTGGGTCGGAAGGACGCGCATCCCAGAGGAAATCTAATTGGTTTGAGGCCTGAGCTGTTTCGCCTAGTCCTCGGTAGGCTGCCACCAACTCAAATCTTACGTCGTATTTGCCCGGATCTACTTCCAGCGCTCGCCGAAGGTGGTCCACAGCCTCCGTCACTTGCTTCCGCCCGCCAAGGCGAATTAGGAAACGTCCGAGCTGATACTGTGCCGTGAAGTTCTTATCGTCGAGCTTAATTGCCGCCCGTTCCGCCGCAATTGCCTCATCGACGCGTCCAAGCTTCCACAAGGCGGAGCCGAGGTTAGCCTGATAAGCTGAATTGCCTGGCTTCAGGGAAATCGCTCGACGGAGATCTTCCTGGGCCTCCGAATATCGTCCCAGGAATAGGCGCGCAACTGCGCGCGAGTTAAGTGCTTCAGCGTCGTTAGGATTTAAGGCGAGCCTTGCATCTCCCTCAGCCTCTACACGTTCTGCGCGCGTCTCTATTGTGCTGAAGCGCTCCACGTGTGAACGGATTGGAGCTGGGCTGGGAGACGTTGATTGCGCGAAAATGGGTTTCGTGCAAAAGACAAAAAGTGAAATCAGAATAAACGAGCGTAAAGCCATAACACGGCTCGACATTTTCAGCGAGAATTGAGGACCAAGTTTAGCAAAACCTTCGCGCAGTCGCGAGTTTCAGCAAGCTTACAAAAAGTTGAAGCGGCAGTTAGATCCACCGCCGCTCCACAATTATTCAGAACGAATACTACGTCTGGCCCGCTCCCTTAGAAGATAATCTTTGCGCGATACTGAACTACGCGCCCAGGGTAGGCACCATCGAAAACACCAAATCCGGTAGGTCGGCCCCTGTCGAATCCCACATTTGACATGTCGTTATTAGGAACCGTCAAATTTGTATGGTTCCAGACGTTGAACAACTCAATGCCTAGCTGGAACTTCAAACTCTCGGCTATGGCTGTGTTCTTGAACAGTGACAAGTCAGTGTTCCAGATAGAAGGACCTCTAAACGTGTTCCTCCCCAAACTACCGAAGCTTACGGCCTGTCCCGCAGAATTGGTCACCGTGGTTATACCGGTCGTCGTTGAGAAAGCCACGGGATTCAAGAAACGACCAAATGGAACATTCGCAAAAGGATCACTGACAAGCGAAGGACGAACTAAACCGCAATTGCAGACGACGCTAAACGGGAATCCCGACCGTGCACTTTGAATGACATTCAACTGCCATCCGCCGAACAACTTATTGGCTGCTCCTTTCTGATTCAAGTATCGCTGTCCCTTGCCGAAGGGCAGGTCGATAATTGCGTCAGCCGAAAGCAAGTGGCGAATATCCAGCACCGAGTTGCCGCGGTCGAAGTCTAAATCAAACGGATGCACTGGCCCTTGTCGTCCCTGATTCTTACTATCGCCAAGTCCATTGAACACACCGGTCGCATTGTCGATGGTATGGCCCCAGGTATAGGAGACTTGTCCCTGCACGTTGCGAGAAAGGCGCTTCACGAACTGGGTCTGCAAACTGTCATAGGAAGAG
>DASWDX010000474.1:0-3449 GCA_036395055.1 Pyrinomonadaceae bacterium
GTACGGTTTGAAACGACACCGCCAGGTTTTTGACAGTTTTTCGGGACCTAAGCACGAGTACACATCCACTGCTTCATATGAAGACTAACCCCTATGTAAGAGATCGACGCTTGGCACTCGCAGTGATCCGCGCTTCCCAGGAACTATGCCGAAATAAGCAGCCGTGAATCTGAGAAAGTTTCTCCGCCGAGCTCAAGCAGCGATCATTCGGAAATCCATGATTTACGGCGGTTCAGCGGGAAGTCTTTGTAGCCACGGCGCTGCGCCGCCGTGTTTTCAAGTGACGCCTCGACACAGCGAGGCGGCTACAGAATTTGTAAGACGGCTTTAATACAATCCGAGCGACTCGACTGTCGGCTCGTCAATTGCTCCAGTGACAATCAATCCCTGGTCGCGCTGGTAATTCGCGAGGGCGGCTCGCGTTTCGACACTTAGTGAGCCGGTGATTGGCCCGAAGTAATAACCTGCATCTTGCAATGAGGTTTGAACGTTCGCTATTACTTGATCGGGTAGCAGATTACCATAGGTGTAGATTGGTCCATCGTAATCGTAGTAGCTGTTAAGCGGATCATAACCGTAAGCTGGGTACCAATAGCTCGCGTCCAGGAAATAATATCCGCCGGTGACGAAAACGATGTTATTACAATGCTGCCGCCACCAATCGCGATTATGCCATCCGTGCCAATTACGACGGAGCGCGTCGGAATAGCTGAACCGATTCTTTCCAGTTTGGTGATCCCTCTTGACCTTGTGCTGCTTGGAATCACGATTCGCCGAATCACGGACGATCGGTTGCACATCGCCATTTCGTGCGCTGCGTGGGGTGTCGATTGTCTCCGAGCCTTCCGAAATCTCTCGCTTCATCAATACGTTGTTGGTCGGCTTTAGATCGTCAGTTCTGACCGCGCGCTGATCGTCCGTTATCGATAGCGGCGTTTGCACAATTCCGCTTCGTGGCAACAGGTCGCCGGTTGCTTGCACATTGTCCATTGGCGAGTGCTGTTGAATCCTCATTTCCGCCAGCCTGGGGTTCAATTGCGGCGTGATCCGCGAATAAGTCGGCCGAAAATTCGCGCGTGGCTGCTGGCTTTGTATTTGAGGCGGGAGCGCGCCGGATGGGCGCTGTCCAACGTTTACCGGCCCACGGGGAACATAAGGCTGAGTTGAATTGTTGGGACGTACGTTAGTCCCTCGAACAGCATTACTCGGCACGGCACGAGGACCGTTTTGAGGTACGGGTCCGTTTGTTTGTCCTGTGCTACTGCAAATCCCCATCGCGAGCACCGCGACTAGACAAAGCGTCGGGAATCTCGATAGCTTCATTAACGTCCTCTGCCGATTAAACATCACAAATGTCCTTTTGTTGCAAGCTTCGACTGCAACGCCTTCAAAACTATTCAGGCCGTGCAGTTGCAATCCGCAATCCGAAATCTACAATCTGTGATTCTTCACCGGGGTCTTAGCTCAGTTGGTAGAGCGCCTCAATGGCATTGAGGAGGTCACGGGTTCGAATCCCGTAGGCTCCATTTTCTTTTTGCACATCGCCGCAGCGCCGCCAGCGCTACGACTTTGCGCGGATCAGCCACCGGCTATGGCGCCTTGCGCGGTAACAAACGCGTAACTTTTCCCGTGCAGCGCGCAGCGCGAACCGCTGCGATTCTACGGGCATGAAAGCAATAAATAATCCTGCAGCAAATGATTTTGATAAGGGCGAGAATCGTCCTTTCCGGAATGATGTCGGAAAAAGAGCTAAGTCTCTCAAAGGTTCGATCAGTCGTCGTTTGTTCCTGGGCAAATCACTTGCCTTGGGAGCGGGAACAATCGGCGTCGGATTATTGGCAGACACTGGAACCGCAGAAGCAAGTGGTGGTCTGACACCGGGGGACGCAGCCCTCCTTCGGTTCCCAGCGGCACTGGAGTTACTCGAGGCTGACTTTTGGATCCAATACAACGAACTCGGCGGCATCCAAGATGACGAAGTTCCTGGCGGCAGTGGCAATGAAGCCTACACGGACGCCTTGGAGGTTATTGAGGATGAAATGCAAGACTACATCCATGACAACACCGATGATGAGATTACTCATCACCAGTTCCTCAACGCGTACCTGGTCTCCAAGGGAGCGGCTCCTGCAAACCTCGACCCGTTTCGCACTCTGATGGGCAGCAGTGCGACAGGAGTCAATCCAAACTTGATCGGACATCGGCTCACTAACCTGACGCAACTTACCATCGACACCAGCTGGTGGACGCGCTACCGCGACGACAGCCATAACCCGGATCTTGACCCAAACCACGTCTTTCCGCAGGCTGTCCCGACTTTAGGGGTAAACCAGCATACGGCAATTCCCAGGACCGATGCGGATACAACGGATCCTAATTTCCTACAGGCGATCGCGAATACGGCGGCTTTCCACTTCCCAACCATCGAACAAGGTGGCAGCAGCCTCTACCCGTCACTAGCACTACGGGCGACCCATACCGAAGTCCTGCGGATCCTGATCAGCATCGGACCGACCGAGACCATGCACTTCCAAACCTGGTCGGATGTGGCGGGTAATGCGCCTCCTCTGACTGCCGTCGATCCGGTGACCGGAGTGTCGGTGACATTTCCTGATCTGGAGGTGGACGACGAGCTCTTCGACAAGGCTCTGATCATGCCCGAACCGTGTCCGTTCCTGGATCCAAGTCTTCCCATTGTTTCGATCATTCGACCGACCAAGACCCAGGGCGTTGCGATGGGCGCTCTGCAGTTCCTGACAGACATGGGGCTTTTCATTGGCCAATCGCCTGCGTTTTTTGCATACATGTCCCAGCTGGCACGAGATGCAGACCACGCCAGACCCGGTGGTCGTCGTTGAGAAATGGAACGGCTGGCTCAAGCACTGACCCGCACGGGTATGGATCGCCCCGTGTGAGTCGTAAATCTTTGGGCTTAGGGCAAGGGTTCAATCCCCTTGCCCCGGGGATCGCGATAGCTGAGTTCTCTTTGCGCCAGGGACAGCTTGTTCTCTGATGTTTCGGCGTGACAATTTTTTTCTCTTTCGTCAAATCACTTTTCGGGGAAGTATCCTCTGTCCCGCAGAAGGCGCGCAACATCGGTAACTGAGTAGGTTTTCATTTTGCGGTGGCGATCACTTTCAATGCACAAAACCAACTCCATTATCATGTGCGCGCCGAAGATGATGATTTTCGAGACGGCCGCGAACCTGGAGCTGTGGCCGCGGATTCTCCCCCACTATCGCTATATCCGTTATCTCGTACGTAGCCCGAGTCGGAACGTTGTCGTAATGGCCGCGACGCGCTCCGGAATTCCGATTTCCTGGACTTCCGAACAAATCATCGATCGCGACCGCGTTGAAGTCCGCTTTCACCACTTGAAGGCATTCACGAAGGGAATGCGCGTAGTTTGGACGTTTCAGGAAGTGCCAGCCGGCGTGCTGGTCGAAATC
>DASWDX010000475.1:0-11583 GCA_036395055.1 Pyrinomonadaceae bacterium
ACGCCCGATCGTTTGACCTTGACGCCGATCTGGCGAAAATTGCCGTCGTAGTCGGAATTCTTCGGCGTGTAAGTCAGAACATAGTAAGAGTGCAAATCATCATTAACCTGCCGCAGACGTGGGCCCGGATTGTTTGTGCCGCTTACCAGCAGGCCGCCGGTTTCATTTGCCAATTGGCCCAGCACGCCTTCAGGATTGTTCCGGACCAACTGTTCATTGCGCTCTGAATCTCTCATCATCGAGCTGAAGGAATCATTGCCGCTGGAGGCTTGCGCCGCACGCTGTTGGCCCAGCGCCGTCATCGCTCTTCCGGATTCAACGTCGGCGCTCTTGGCGCGCAAGCCCACCGCATCGACGGCGTAGATGCTGACGTTGGCGCGGTTGGCATTGCTGATCACAGTCCGGAAATTGGCTGACACGGCAGTGGGAATCGATACTCCCTCTGAAAAGAAAATTATTGCCTTGCGACCCGGTAGGCCACCCATCGCAGCCACGATTGATAAGAGGCCGTCAGTCGTTGCCAGACCCTTTTCGGTCTGCTCCATTCGCTCGAAGCCTTCGGCGGCGCGCAGCGAGACGCCATTCAAGGCTTTGTCCAAAGCGAGAGAAGCAATGTTGCCTATGCTTTGGCTCGTGGCCGCGTTTGCCTCGGCTTGTGAAAGTTGTTGGGTAAGCGAGTTGTTTCGCTCCAACATCTCCGTAATTTGGGATTGGTTGGCGACGCCTGGTGAAGAGGCACTTGAGCCGGCCCTGTCGATCGCTGGTCTGATGAGCTTTTGATCGTTGGTGAAGGTCTGAAAAACGGTCAGCGCAAGGTCGATGCCGAAAACGCCGACGAAATCGCTTTGGTCCAAGCCGTTACCCAGGTAAGCGATCGCCGCATCGTGCGCGCGCGTCCGCGAGTCAGTCGACAGCCGATCGAACACCAGCGCGACGGTGCCAATTCTGCCGGCGTTGAAAGCTTCCAGGACGCGAGTCGTCGCTTTTGGACCACCGGCCGGGCTCTTGCTCGGGTTCGATGCCGAATCCGGCGTGTCTCCAGTAACCAGCCGAAAGGATTTCACCTCTTGCGGCACGCCATCTTCAGTGATTTGAAAATCCGGCGCCTGAAAGTCCTTTACTGGGTGCCCCTCCTTGTCCTTTACAACGACGTCGAAGATCACTTCGGTAGTGCCGGTAACGACTTTCTCTTCGCCTTGCGGCGTGGAAGGCGTTTGCCCCAGGATTGAAAGCGATGTAGTTAGGACGAAGAACAGAACGATGACGATGCCTTTAGACATTTTGAATTGCCTCCTGATTTCTTTTCATTTTCATTCGTCACTGAATGGCGGGCGAAGCGTGGAGTGACTGCATTTGCCTACTCGACATACGCAACTTCACATTAATGACAAATGAAAACTTTCAAATCCCAATGAAAGATAATTAGGGCGTTACTCGAATATGTTCGGATCGCGCTGCCATTTGTGCTCCGGCCTGCACCGCGAGCTTAACCTCATAATCGCCCGGCTGAAACTTATCCAAGGAAATAACGCTCAGGTATTGAATACGGCCAGTTTGATCGGGCGCGTGCAAATTGTAAGAGAGGTGGCCCACCGCGCGACCGGCGCGGGCTATCTCCAGGCTCAGCTGCGGCGCCCTGGTGTCACCTTTCGCTGTATAGACCGTCACAAAGAGGGTCAACTGGTTTCCGTCCGCTTTGCTGACGTCTTGTGCCAGATTCGGATAGACGAGCATATCGCCGAACTGAAACGTCCGCAAAGCCTGTTGTCCTGCCGTTGGGCGTTCGACTTTTTTGATGACTACGATATCGCTCAAACGCAGGGCGGTCTGATTGGCAGGGGGAACGGTCACCGTACCGGTGTTCGTACTCGACTGGTGCGTAATGTTGTCATAAACAACGGCGGCAATCGTATAGTGTCCCGGATCGAGGTTGGTCTCGCGGTAGAACAGCATGCCGCCGTTTTTGGCCTTTGCCAGCTTCTCGAGCGGTCCCCTTATCACCTCTTGATTGCTGAGTTTTCTGACGATGCGTTGGGAGCTGTCCTTGATAATTACTACAAAGGAAAAGTCTGCGATGAAGATCTTCTTACGATCGTCAACGGCATAGTTGACCGCGTTGGGAAGTACTTCGACAACCACCGGCACGAGACCTGGTTGGCTTGACTCCGGAAAGCTGAAGGCGGCTGCACGACTGTTGAACGAGTTGAGTCGCGGCGCACCCGATAATATAGCCAATGCAGGTGCTTCGTAATCCAGCACGGGCGTGCCGTAAGTGCTATTGAGGGCGTAGTAGCCTTTGCGCGTTTGCACGTCGATGCCTGGGCGGTTTACTTTGACGCTGATCTTACGAAAGCGGCCATCATAGTTGGAGTTCGTCGGAGTGTAGGTAAGAATGTAGTAGGAATGGAGGTCTTCATCAACCTGGCGGAGTCGTGGGCCAGGATTGTTGGTATTGGCGATCAAGGCGCCGCCAGTTTCGCGCGCGAGATCGCCCAGGGCGCTGTCGGGATTTGAACGCATCAGATCTTCATTGCGCTCGAGGTCTTGCATCATGGAGCCGAAAGGATCGCTTTGACTGCCCGCAATGCGAGCGCGCGCCTGGCCCAACCTGGTCATCGCTCTGCCCGCCTGCGAATCAGAGCTTTCAGCACGCAGACCGGCGGCATCTACGGCATAGATGCTCACGTTGGCGCGATTGGCGCTGCTGATAACCGAACGAAAATGACTCATCACGTTCGTCGGCAACGTAATCCCTTCAGAAAAAAAGATCATCGCTTTGCGCCCGGGAAGGTTCTTCATACCGTCAATGATTGCGAGCAAGCCATCGATAGTGGCGTTGCCTTGCTGGTTGTGCTCCATGCGTTCAAATCCCTGGGCAATGTTTAGAGTCATGGCGTTGAACTGTTGTTGCGCCGCCACGGAGCCCATGGCGGCCGAAGGATCATTACCTGCGCCCGCGCCTTGTGTGCCTGTATCAACCTGGCTCTGTAGCCCGGCTTGCTGATTCTGCAAATCGGAGATCTGGTCGATTGCGGACGCGTAGTCAGACGAACTATGCGAAAGGCCTTTCTCAACCGCCGTCTTTATTTTGTTCTCGTTGTTCGTAAAGCGTTGCAATACTCGCAAGGAAAGATCGATGCCGAAAACACCAATGAAATCATCCCCTCGCATGCTATCGACATAGCTTAGTGAAGCCTTACGCGCAATGGAGCGTGCATTAGGAGAAAGGCGGTCGAATACGAGGGCCAATGCGCCGAAGTGGGTTGAGCCTTTGAGCAACGTTGCGGGTCGCGAAGAGACAGGGGTGGTCGTGCTTTCGTCTTGATTGTTCTTCCTGGCACTCGGCTTAGCGTTGGCTGCCCCGAGGTCCGCGTTTGGCCCATTTACCGGCGCCGGTTCGCGTATGATTAGGCGAAAGGATCGGACTTCCTGACGGACACCATCTTCGGACACTTCAAAATCAGCGGCCGTAAGATCCTTTACCACCCGTCCTTTCTTGTCTTTAACGACGGCGTCCAGCACAACTTCGTTAGTGCCTACGACAACTCTCTCGATATTCTGTTCCTTGTTCCCAGATGTTTGGCAAAAAGCTTTGTCGAGCGAAACAATAGTTAGAGAGAAAACTAAAAATAGGACGATACCAGTTCTCATGATGAATTACCTCAAACACGGCTTCAATCCCTGGAATACTCAATCACAATAATCCAGTTCAAGTCGTTCGCCTAACGCCGTGTTGGTGAAGTCGGGTCTTCCCTGATCGTGAGGTAACGATCGATTGCGACCTCTTTCGAGGTCGTGACTTGGCCACTCAACCAGTGGACGGTGAGCGCGTCAATCTTCTCGTTGTCGCCTATGCCAAAGAGCAGGCGTTGGTCGGATGCTGAGCAGTAGCTGGTCCCGCCGATCAGTTCCTGGGATCGCTGCCTACCTCCCGAGCTGATTGTCACCTTCGCTCCGATGCCGTCGCGATTGCTTTTCGTGCCAACGAGCTTGACGCCCAGCCAATGATTCCTGTTTCCCCCGTCGTTACGGAGCAGGACCGGCGGTTCACCAGCGTTCAGCAATAGCAAGTCAGGATCGCCGTCGTTATCGGTATCCCCGACTGCCAGGCCGCGCCCGAGGTAAGATTTCTTCAATGGCGCTCCGTGCAGCCCGGCGACTTCGCGAAACCCTTTGCCGGTATTCTCAAAAAGGAACGGTGGCTCCGCATAGGTGGTTTCAGGAAAGACTTTGTTGATTGGTTCAAAGGGATGCCCGTTGAGAACAAATAGATCAACCAGACCATCGTTGTTGTAATCGAAGAAGCGAGTTCCAAACCCACTCATTACATAGCTGATCTTACCCAGCCCTAATTCGTTGGTTGTTTCATCGAAGGTACCGTCCCCGTTATTGTGCCAAAACGCGTTCGTCTGCTGCGAAAAGTTTGTCACAAAAATATCCTGGTAACCATCGCCGTCAATATCTTCGGCGTCTACGCCCATGCCGCCGCGAAAATTTCCGTCCGGGTCCAAAGCGCAGTTCGCTTCGAGGGCGACTTCCGAGAAAATGCCGTTCAGGTTGTTGCGAAAGAGAAAGTTGGGTGCGGCATCGTTCGCGACAAACAGATCGATCCGGCCGTCGTTGTTATAATCAAAGGCGATTACTCCCAGCGCTTTGCCACCAGTTTTCCCAATGCCTGACTTTTCACTCACGTCCATAAAGGTGCCATCACGATTGTTATGGTAGAGCACGCTGGGGGCGCCTTTGAATTGCCCAATGTTGCAGTAGGGCCGGTCTTCAAAAAACTGGCATGGCATTTTGCCGTCGGGGTCGAACTTTAGGTAGTTACAGACGAACAGATCGAGGTAGCCGTCGTTGTCATAATCGAAAAAAGCGGCGCTGGTGCCCCATTGCGTATTTCCTACCCCGGCGCGCGCGGTTACATCAGCAAACGATCCCTTACCAGTGTTTACATATAGTTTGCTGGCGCCATAACCGGTGATGTAAATGTCTGGCCAGCCATCATTGTTGTAATCCCCAACGGCGAGGCCCATTCCTAACATGCTATTACTGATGCCTGCATTTTCTGTCACGTCAGTGAAGGTTCCATCACCATTATTGCGATAAAGGACGTCCTTGAGTCTGCTTTGTCGATCAGCTTGCGGCGTTTGCGAATAGCAAACAAGATAAATATCGAGCAACCCATCCCCGTTGTAGTCAATGAAACCTCCCCCTCCGCCCATCGTCTCAATGAGGTATCTGGTACCTGGAGCCAGCGTTTTGATTCCCCACTTAATACCTGCTGGGCTGGTGATGTCGACAAAATCGATGGACTTTGAATCCTTTTGGGCGCTTCGAGATTGACTTTCATTTGCGCTTGCGAGGGTCAGAAAGATAATTGTGAAGAACGATGCAATAAGAAAGGTCTTCATAGGAACTGGTACAACACTTCAGTCAAGTGGGTCAGGTCCGGAATTCGCGCTGGCGCCGCTAAAATAGGATTACAACCTACACGTCTCGTTGCCTCAGCTTCAGGGAAAAAACCAAACTTCATGAGTGCAGTTGAGTTTGATTTTTGCAAGTAACTTTGCCGTGGAATCTTCAAATCTGGTCGTCCAGGCATTCGTGCTCCATTTGCCGCACGCTTTTCCAGAAAGCTTTTTCCGTCAAAGAAAATGCTTGACACACGGTATGATCTCATAGTATTAACCCTTTTGTTAGGTCGTGCAACAAAGATTTTTCCTTCATTCGGCAGCAAAAAATTGGTTCTGATTCTCGCGCCACGGTTGCGGAGCTGATGAGCGCCGCAAGATTGCAGTTCTTGTAATCGATTGACGCGGGTATCTGCAAGGCGGTCGGCAAATGCTTTGCAGTAGTAGATCAATCGGGAGCGCCTGGTCGTGATTTCCGTGTTGATCCAAATTCGCAAACTGATCTTAACTGGTCAAAACACCAACCTCTTTTCCTGGTCTTGTTGGAGGATGCTCATGTCTCTCAAAGGACAACCGAAGCTCTCAGTTGAGACGAACGATCGCCGGAGTGTGAAGTCAAGCGAGAGGACACGCGTCTTTTCTGTGCTGTTAGGCCTTTTGCTTTTTCTTTGTGTAGCGCCTGGAGCATTGGCTCAGGGACTCAGTGGCGGCACATTGCGTGGCATCGTTAAAGACGCGACTGGAGGCTTGGTGCCGAATGCTTCAGTGAAACTAGTCAGCACCCGGACCGGTGCGGAGCGCGAAGTAAAGACCAACGACGAAGGTGCCTACGTTTTCACGTCGGTTGAGCCAGGGCCGTATAGGCTCAGAGTTGAAGCTGTTGGGTTCAAGGCGTCTGAGCAGACCGAGTTCACGCTTTCGCCGAGCGATACCCGAAATCTCGATGTGGCGCTTGAGGTCGGTGCGCCTTCGGAAACCGTAACGGTGACTGGAGAAGCGGTGCCGATCAAGCTGGATACAGGCGAGCGGTCGGACACTATCAGTGCCAAGCAACTCGACAATCTCTCAATCATCGGGCGCAGCAGTTTGGAGCTTCTACGTATTCTGCCTGGTGTGGTGGCCCCCGACCCAAACGATCTTGAGTTCAATAGTTTCGGTGGCGGATCTAACGCTAACGCGAACTACACCGTCAACGGTATTCGCGGAGTAAATAACAACGTCAGTATCGACGGTTCGCGCGTCATTGACATTGGGTCGAACAACGGAACCATCATTACCGCTAACAATGACATGGTCCAGGAGGTGACGGTCAAGACGAGCAACTATGCGGCCGAGTACGGTTCAAGCACTGTGCAAGTGTTTGCCACTACTAAAGGTGGCGGTAAGGATTTCCACGGTGAGTTGTACGACTACATTCGTCCCAAGCGATTACAGGCCAGCGACCGATCAAACACCATCGCTGGGAACAAACAACCCAACACCAGCTTCAAGTACCCGGGTGGCAACCTCGGCGGCCCGGTCTACTTGCCCCGTTTAGGCGAGGGCGGCAAGCCTTATTGGGAAGCTAAAGAAAAGCTTTTCTTCTTTGTGGGTTTGGAGTTTCAGCGTCAGACCAGGGATCCCGGAACGAAGTTTGGGACGGTTCCCACTCAGGCTGAGCGAAACGGGGATTTTAGCCATTCACTCTCCTCCAGAGCGGGTAACACTTTCTGCCCGGCGACTACAGCCTGGAACGCGAACTGTGCCACCCCGGTGCCAGGCGGTGATTTCACGCCTTTCAGGAGTCCGCTCGGCGCCGCGTTGATGAACCTGTTCCCGCTTCCGAATTTTACGGGATCGGGAGCGCTGATCAGTCGCAACTACGCCTCTTCGGTTATCGCCCCGGAAAATCGTTCCGATCTAAAGATGCGTTTTGACTACAAGGTCACTGACAATACGAACGTCTACTTGCGACTCGCTCGGGAGAGCGAGAGTGATGATTCTCCCTACGGCATCTGGTGGGGGCCTTCTACTTTTGAGTTGCCGAGCCATTTGGTTGGCACTAATCTAGGTCGCTCTGCAGCGGCAAATATCACCAGTGTCCTCAGCCCTACTATGACTAACGAATTGGTCGTTAGCGCCAGCAAGCTTAAGCTCAATTATGATTTTTCGGACCCCTCAAAGGTTAGTAAGAGTGCTTTGGGTCTGTCGAATCTCCAGCTCCCCTGGGGCTCAAGGGCTCAAACGCCTTATGCGCCGCTAGCTCTGATTAGTTGGGATGTTAACGCCCACGTGTGGGAACCGGGTGGTATTCCTCTCTTCGCCTTTAACGACAGTGAGTCCCTGTCGGAAACCTTGTCAAAGGTCCACGGCAACCATACATTTAAGGTTGGCGGGCTGATTGAGAAAGCCGGCAAGTTCCAGAATCTTAGCGGCACACCAGAGGGTCAGATTGAATACGAAGGCGGCGGAAATAATCATGGCGGCGGTAGTGCAGTTTTCACCAGCGGCAACGCCTTCGCAAATTTGTACAGCGGCGTCATCAACGGCATCGACCAGACGACTAACGTGCCGAATGGTCGGTTCAAGTTTTGGAATTTTGAAGGTTATGCGCAGGATAGTTGGAAGTTTCGGTCTAATATAACGCTGGAACTTGGCGCGCGCTTATCTTATTACACCAACAACGCTGAGCAGACTGGCTTGGGGGTTGCGTTTAGCACCACTGCTTACAAGCGGGGAGCCGGAGCGTTTCTCAATAACGATCCGACAAAGCCAAACGGTATTCTGACAGAGGCGGCTGGCACGCTTCCGAAGGGGATCTATGCAAAGAATCCCTCGTTGCTTGTTGCGCCTCGACTTAACGTTGCCTGGGATTTGTTCAAAGACGGCAGCACGGTGATTCGAGGCGGCGGCGGAATGTTTTACAATCGCGTTCAAGGTAACTACCAGTACGGTGTCCTGACGTCCCCGCCAAATCTGTTGACTGCTCATTCCGACTCGTGGGGGAACGGGCAGAAGCCAATTACCCTCGACAATCTGGCGCAGTACAACCCGATAACTAATCCTTCGGCACTTGTGCGTCCGAATGTTTACACGCAGGATCCAGACCCCGATACCAACATTATCCCCAGAGTAGTGACCACCAGTCTCTCGGTAGCGAGGCGGCTACCTTTCCAGCATGTGCTTGAGGTTGCCTATGTTGGCACGTTCGGCAGGCACCTTCCGCAAAGTTACGGCTTCAATTTCGTGTTTCCGCATACGACAGGTATGGTGGGTAACGCGAATACGGCAGATCCGTTACAGCGCGCGGCGCTTGGCGCTAACAGCGCTTTTTTAAACTCCCAACTTTTACCCTTTCCTGATTGGGGTTCAGTGAAGTACAACGAGTACATTGGTACATCCAACTATCACTCGATGCAGGTTACCTTGAACCGCCAGCTGGGCAAGAATCTGCAATACTTCATGACCTACACCTTCTCGAAGGCGCTGGGTACGGCGGCGGTGAACGAAAGCGACGGCGATGCTTCGATAGACCCACTCAATGGTAAGAATAGCTACGGTATTCTGAGCTATGACCGTACCCACATCTTCAATATCTCGTATAACTACAATCTGCCAAAGATCGCGCAGGGCTCGCTCGATAACTGGTTTCTGCGCGGAGTTCTGAACGGCTGGCAGATGTCCGGGATTACGACCTTCCAAAGTGGCAGGCCGATACGAATTAAGTTCAGTGGCGCTGCGCAGAGTACCTCCGCGCTGTTCTCGTATCTCGGGCATACGGTAGTTGCTGGAGGAAACACCGGACAAGCTTCCGGAATTGCGCCGATAATTTTGCGCAACCCGGTGACTGGAAACACTACGGTGAATAGTGCGTACCTTGATATAGCGGCGATCGCCGTACCGGCGTTTGGAAGCAACGGACCAACCCAGTCTCCGTTTTATATGCGGAGTCCAACAACCAACAATTGGGATGTCACGTTCTTCAAGAACTTCAATTTCAGTGAGAGCAAGAAGTTCCAGTTCCGGGCCGGTTTCTTTAATGTCTTTAACGAGGCATTTCCAAATCCGGATCTAGGCGACTTTGGTAACCAGACGGGTGGTAACCTGACGATAAACACTCTTAATACCATCAATCCCGCAACCGGAACGTGCTTCTATCTGCCTGCAGGTACCCCGAATGGCCAGGCCCTGGTGGGTGCCAACCAGGTCTGCGATCCGACGAAGGGCTACATCATTGACCCAGTTTCCGCGGCTAGTTTCGGAAGAGTGGTCAGCAAACACGGTCATCGCCGGGTGGAGTTGGCATTTAAGTTCTACTTTTAGAACATCACGCTCTCGATTTATCTTCTGGCGCGACGGGGGACTCGTGAGCCCGTCGCGCCAGAGCCGTTTTGGGCCACAATGAGCGACAGCAACAACCGCGAATCCTTCTTCTCTATTATGCGGCGCGGCCCATGGAGAGGGGCCTGGTTTGCAGCGAGGGTTAGCAATGAAGAGCCATGCCTCTTCAAAGCTTCCAGGAGGCTCATGCCTATCCTTGTGGTCGCTCTCTCCGCCTGGGTCAGTTGCCAGGGCCAACCTGGAGGGTCGACCTTACCTACGCCGATAAGGCTCGCTACCATTTATGTCCAGGTCACATTACCGAGTGGCAGGCCAGGTGGTGGGGCTCTCGTTACCTTGACGCCCAGTAGCGGAGTGCCCCGTGAAGCATTTACGAATGATTCCGGCAGGCTCGAGTTTCCTGGGATGCCGGAGGGGCAATATACCCTCAGCGCTATTAGTACTTATGATCCAAATCTGATGTCGGATGTGGTTCAAACGAACCCAAGTCGCACAGCAAATGGTAACCTAACGGTCCAGCTCCTCCTCCGAGACCGATCCGTCCATACAAAGGATTCGAAGCCTGGTGTCATCAGAGCGGATGAAAACGAGCAAAAGGTGCCCAAGGCGGCCCGTAAGGCATTCAACG
Source organism: Pyrinomonadaceae bacterium (assembly GCA_036395055.1). Lineage (GTDB taxonomy): Bacteria > Acidobacteriota > Blastocatellia > Pyrinomonadales > Pyrinomonadaceae > PSRF01. The sequence continues at coordinate 10,360 of DASWDX010000475.1, forward strand.
AAGGTTTGAAGTTCAATGGCAACGATGAACCACTCAAGGCTTTGGAGAGTTTCAATCGGGCAGTCGAGCTCTATCACGAATACTATCAGGCGTTCTCTGCACGCGGTGATGTAAACATCTCTCAGCGCAAGCTGGAAGAAGCTGCGGTGGATTTTGACCGTGCTCTGAAGATCAACGTTCATTACGGACCGGCACTGAGAGGTTTCGGTTACTGTATGCTGGAAAAAAGAGAATTTGCCCGCGCCATTGAACTCTTCGAGAAAGCCATCTCAGCCGAGCCCGAGAACGCGAGTACTTACCTGTTGCTGGGGATTGCGAATCTTGAGTTGGACCGGCGGGAACCGGCTAAACAGGCCCTGGAAAAGGCACTGAGCTTCACTACTCAACGAGTATCGCGTGCTCATATCTATCTGGCGAATCTATACGCTCTCGAGCACCGATACCAGCAGGCGGCCGACGAACTTCGTAAGTATCTCGATGCAGAGCCTGCGGCTACGGATGCGAAGTCAATGCAGGAAATAGAAGCGAAGTGGCGAGCTCGCGTGGCATCACCTTAGAATTCCCATCTTTCCAAGCGCTTCGCCCATCTCGTATCCGAGTTTCATGGGCGAGAAAATAGCCAAATTCGAGCCACGCGACGAAGTCGTCCCGGGGTGGTGAATTTTGATCGTGTTCTTGATCAGGTTCAGGGGCCGGCGTGCCATGCATGAGCCCTACCTAACTTTTATGGTCCTGGTTAGTTTAATATCTGAGGAAGAGTTGCCGATCATCAGCTGAATAGCACCGTTTTCTACCACGAACTTATGCCGCGATACGTTCCAGTAAGCAAGCTGTTCCGGCTTTAGTTCAAGCGTTACGGTTTTGATTTCACCAGGTCGCAACGATATGCGCTTAAATCCCTGCAATGCCTTGAGTGGTCTGATGACGGAAGAGTTCAAGTATTTGAGATACAACTGAACTACTTCTTCGCCCGCGCGACTTCCCGTATTTCTGATATCGACGTTTACCCGGATCGAACTGCCGGCCCTAAATGAGGGCGCCCTCACTCGCAGATTGGTGTAGCCAAAAGTGGTATAGCTCATGCCGTAGCCGAAGGGGTATAAAGGTTCACCTTTGAAGTACATGTAAGTTCTGCCGTGACGAATGTCGTAGTCCATCATCGGCGGCAGCTGATCCAGTGACCTGGGCCAGGTCTGCACCAGTCGTCCTGCCGGGTTGTAATCG
>DASWDX010000476.1:0-13315 GCA_036395055.1 Pyrinomonadaceae bacterium
CTTTCGAATGCTCGCCGACCCAAATGCCGTCGTAGACGACGCCGCCCAGGTGTTCGGCAAAGTGTCCGTAAATGTCCGCACTGATCGTGCCGATCTCTTCGCCGAGAAGCACCTCGATGCGCGAGTCAGCGGCGCGCGAGGGCTGCGCGAATCCGCCCGCACGCGCAGCGACCAGCCCGGCGCTCATGGCCGCCACCCCGCGTAAGAATTCGCGTCTTCTCAGTTTGATCACTTGCCTAATCGCCTCCCTGAATCGGGGCCTTACTGTTTCAAGGTCTGCACCGTGATCGAGTCCCAGTAGTTCTCCGAAGAACCGAAGCCGTAAAGCATGACCTTGAAGTTCGGGGACACACCACGAATCGTGCTTTCACATTAATGATTCCAGGAAGGGTAACGGCGAGGACGATCCATTGCGCAGTTTCTTTCACTCTCATCTCACAGCAACTCCCCCGACCGTTCTAAACAAGTCAAAAGCGCAGGTCGCTTAATCTCCTGGCGACCTCTCGCAGATCCTTCTCTTCCCGTTCCTTCTGCGTATCGCTCAGACGCTTGAAAGTTGCCATCGCCGCCTGCGCCTCCGCACCCCGTTTCAGTCGACCGTAAGCACGTCCCAGTTGGTAATAAGCTTCGGCTACGGTCGGGTCCAGTTTAATAACCTGTTCCAGTTCGGATGCGGCCTGCGTCCAACGCTGAGAGCGCATGAAGAGTTTGCCGAGCGAGAGCCGAGCCGGCGTAAATGTTGGATCCAACTCGGCAGCCCGCCTGAGATGGCTTTCAATGCGTACCGCGTCCGCATCCACCTGCTTGAGCATCGCATCGGCGATCAAGTGGTGGACCACGGCGAGTTTCGGGTCAACGGCTAGAGCACTTTCGTAAAGCGAGATCGCCTCGACGTATTCACCCTTTTTCGCCCGAATCAGCCCTCGGTAGGCCAGGGCCGGGGCGAATTTTGCATCCAGATCAATTACTCGCTTCAGAGCTCGCTCGGACTCTTCGTCTTTATCGAGCTTGAAGTAGGCAAAACCGAGTGCGAACCACAGGCGCGGCGATTTCGGGAACGACTGGAGCGCCTCTTCAAGTCGAATAACGGCGGCGCCGGGAGCGTTTGTGTTCGTCAACAAAATTGCGTAATCGAACCGATACTTCTCTGACTGCGGATCATGCTGAATCGCCAGACGCAGGGCCGGGATCGCGTTTTCCGGGTGACCGCTTTGCTGATAAACCTCAGCCAGTAGGGCATAGACGGGGCCAACATCCATCCCACGGGCGACCGCTGTTTCCAGCGTCCGCCCGGCGGCCGGCAAATCATTGACAGCGAGGTAAACGCGCGCCAGTCGCATCACCGATTGCTGATCTGCCGGCTCGATCTTAATAGCGGCGGACAACTCGGCTTCTGCCTCCTTCATCTGTCCGGCTTCGTAAAATGCGGCGCCGAGTTCCGCGCGCGCGGCGGCGGTGTGGGCTGAGGTTCCGCTTTCCACAGCCAGACGCGCTGCGTAGTCTCGGTAATAAGCTAACGCCTCAGAATAATTTTGGAGACGTAACGAGATGACGATTAAGGCGCGCGCGATTTCAACGTCGGGTTTGATCGCCTGCGCACGCTTGAACAAGTCGCGAGAGGCACGCAGATCCGCCGGCGTGCCGCCCGCGAATCGTATTTGTGCGAGATTGACAAGCGCGTTCGCCTGGTTGCCATCGAGCTTGAGCGACGCCTCGAACTCGGCGGCGGCGAGACTAAGCCGTCCAGTCCGCATCAGTATCGCGCCGTAGTTGTTCCTCGCCGATGCGCGGCGAGGCTCGGCCGTCGCCGCCGCGGAGAAATGTCGCTCGGCCTCTTTCAGATCGCCGGCGCCATCGGCGATGATGCCGAGATACGTATGGGCCGTCACTTCGTCCGGGCTGAGGATTAGGGCTTTCTTGAAGGAGTCGCTTGCGGAAGCCGTGTCGCCGCGGTCGAACGCGGCCAAGCCGTCTGCGACGAGCTGCTCTGCTTGTTGAACGCGCGGCCGGATGCTCCTGGCGGAGGCGGTAACGGTCTGCGCACGGCAGATACTTTGATCAACAATGCACGTCGTGACAGCAAGCGCGGCAAGCAGCAAGCTCGACTGACACAATTTAATATGGCGCGCGGTGAACATGACCCTGCGAGGTGGAAGTGCAAGCTTAGTCGAACGGGGGAATTGTAAATTAAACCGACCATGGGGCGCAGGCCGTTTGCACCTTAGCTGCGCCCGAATGCGACTAGGTCCTAGAAGACGAACCGACCGCCGACTTGAATCCGACGTGGCTGGAAGATGTCGGCGTTGCGTGCCGAGATGCCGAAGTTCCCGTCTGCAACATTGACGTTTGCCAGCCCGAAGCGCCCGCGGTTGAAGAGATTGAAGATTTCAGCACGTATCTCGAAGTAGGTGGTCTCAGTGACTTTCGTCTTCTTCATGAGACTGAAATCCTCCGTGAAGAAGGGCTGCGCGCGCAGGCCACCGTAAGTCGGGGCGGCGTTGCCGAAGAAGCGAAGCGGGTCGGCATAGTAAGCTGCATAGGCCGGGTTGACTGTTGTGCCGTCCAGCGTAAACGCGGGCGCCGCGCGGAAATCCAGCGGGCGCGAAAAGGCCGCTGGGTTGAGGTACCGGTAGTTCACGCCACCTGCAGGTATGTCGGTGTAGAACGGCTGTCCCGTGACATTGGGCCGCAGGTTGCCCAGGTAGCCGACGAGTTGCAGGAAGTCTCTCTGACCGCCGGCAACAAACGGCGTCAGGGCTGGGCCGCTGCGGTAGCGGTGGATCCCGGTAATCTGAAACCCGCCGATCACGCGGTTGACCCAACCTCCCTGATTAAGGAAGCGCCTGCCCTTACCGAAAGGCAATTCGTAGATGTAGTTGAAGACGAGCGAGTGCGGCGGGATGCTCGGCGAAACCGAACGCAGAGACGTGCGGTCGAAGGGGTTCTGGATCACTCCGTTAAGCGGAGAGTCGCCGAAGATGTCTTCACCTGCATCCGTAATTAACTTAGCGAACGTGTAAGAAAGTCCAGCCTGTAGTCCCTGTGAAAAGCGCCGGGTGAGATCAATCTTTCCCGCGTTGTAGAAGCTCTGCCCCTGGCTCTCCAATCGGTTATTGATGATTCCGTATTGCGGAAACGCTCTGAGCGATTGTGCAACCGTCCGAGAAAACGCTCCTCCCTGACTACCGAAGCCTGGATAGACGGCATCGGCGCTCGCGGCCAACGGGACGCCCACGCTTGCCGCGAACGCGCGCTCGAGCGGCGTCACGTCGGCCAACTGTTTCGAGAGCAGTGGCAGACCGAGCTTGAGCGCGTTAAGCGGTACCTTGTTGATCGGATCGAAGTTCGAGCGCAGGCGTGTGCCTTTGCTCCCGACGTAGCTGACCTGAACTGCCAGGTCCCATGGCAATTGGCGCTGCAGGTCGAGGCTGTACTGCACTGTGCGTCCGGTCTTGAAGTTCTTGTCGAAGTAGTCCATGTCGGTTCGGTCGAGCTGGCCGACTGCCTGGTCGTTCGGGTTGGCCTGGGGCACCGACGGATAGTTGTCGAGGGTGATGAAGGCGTCGAGACCGCCGTTGATGTTGACAGCGCCGGGGCTGTATCCGAGCACGCCCGTGTTGCCGAAGTCGTTATAGATCACTGGCGCGTAATAGATCCCGTAGCCGCCGCGCACGACGGTCTTATCGTTCAACGAGTAAGCAAATCCGACGCGCGGGCCAAAATTAGTCCTATCCTTGTTCACGAGTCCGAAGTTCGCCGCCTGCAGGCCACCTTGCCCTATCGCCCCGACGACGGCTCCCAGCCGCCTGCCGGCCGCCGGGTTCGGCGTGTCCGGGTCGAAACCGCGCAGGAAGCCGCGCGCCTCCTCTCGCGGCCGACCGTAGTCGTACCGGATACCAATGTTCACGGTCAGGCGCGGCGTGACCTTGATGTCGTCCTGGGCGAAGAAGGCATTGGAGAAGAATCGCAGTGCGGGATCAATCGTCTGGTTACTGTTAAAAGAGAACTCAGGTCTGCCAGTGATCAGGCTGGCGATGGGCCAGCCCTGGTTGAAATCATTTGTGTTGCCGGTCTGGTTGCTGCGGAAGTTGAAGTTGCCTCCAATGTCGAAGTGGGCAGCGTTGTTCAACTGCTGAATGCGCACCTCGCCACCAGCCTTCAGAGTATGTCGGCCGCGAATGAGAGTAGCCGAGTCGCTCAGGTGGACGGAGTTGTCGCGGACCCGGTTGTCGAAGAAGGTAGAGCCGCCGGCTTGGTAGGCTCTGGGGTCGGTCGAGTTAACGGGATCGCCGTAGCCGGGGAACCCTACGAGCGGGAGGCCGAAGTTCTGAGTGGCGTCTGGGCGAAGGCCAAGCGAACTCGCTGGAATGCCGCGCGTGAAGTTGCGGTTCTGGACGTCAGATCGCGAGAAGCCGGCGTTGAAGTGGTTGATAAGCATCGGCGTCAGGGTCCAGTCATGCTGCAAGCGCGCGTAGTACGATTTGAACACCTGGTTCCAAACCCCTTGACCGACGAAAGGCTCGGGGAAGCGTGGGAAGCCGCCCTTCACACTCGGCAGCTTGCGGAATGTGTAGCTGAAGTTAAGCGATTGCCGGTCGGTCAGGTTGTGCGTGATCTTCGTCACGTAGTAGTTCGTCTCGGCGGTCGCGTTGGAAGAAGCGCGGTAGTTGCGAAAGACGGTCGAGCCGTTAGGCCCCGTCTGGTTCGGCAGCGGGAAGAGGTTGACGAAGTTGCGACCGATTGGGGAGATACGCGCGCCACCCAGGTACTGATCCAGCCGGTTACCGGGGATAGCCGTGCGCGCTCCCACTGACTGGGATGGGTCGAAGATCTGGACGGGGCCGCCGAAGAACTGAAGCACATAGGGGTCGGTCAGTAGTTCGCCGAAATCGCCATTTCGCATCCTCAACGTCGGAACAGTCAACTCAACGGTCTCCGACTGGGATGTGCGGTAGCCGCCGTAATTGAAGAAGAAGAACGTCTTGTTCTTGCCGCTCCAGGTCAAGGGACCTCCCTCACCAAATCGCGGCAGATATAGAGGCCCGCCGACGCTGAAGCCGTAATCGAACTGCCGATCGTGCGGTTTTTCGAGGCCCAAAATCCTGTTCCGATCGATGTTTGCGTTTAGCGCTTCGTTAATGTGAAAAAGGTAGGCTTCGCCGTGGAAATCGTTGCTGCCGGTTTTGATCGTGAAGTTGACGACACCGCCTGAAGAGTTGCCAAACTCTGCAGAGTAGCTGCTGGTCGAAAGAGTAAACTCCTGGAAGGCGTTCGGCCCTGGTGCGACCTCGGAAAAGAAGGTGCCGTTCTCGCCGCGCCGCGTCTGCGCCCCGTCAATGAGAATGTCTGCACCCAGGCCCTGGCCACCGTTGATGCGGAAATTGGTGGCGTTGGTGCCCGTGCTGCCGGAGGTCGCGCCTGTTCCCGTCCGGTCATTCGACACCACACTGCTGTCAAGGAAGATGAATGATAGCGGCGAGCGACCACCGCTCTCTGAGGCAACTAGCAGCGGTAATTCCCTCACTTGCCGCTCGCTAACATTGAGCTGTTGCGCCGGCGTCTCGGTTTGCAACACAGGACCAGTGTCAGCCGAAACTGTCACCGTGTTGCCGATCTCACCGACTTCAAGTGTGACGTCTACCGTGCGGATGACTTGCACAGCAATTTTGACACCTTCAATCGAAGCGGTTTTGAAGCCGGGGGCCTCCACCTTTATCGTATAAATCACTGCTTGCAACTGGGGAATGGTGTAGTTGCCCTCACCATTTGTGTGTGCCTCGCGAGCGTCGTTGGTTTCAACGTTCAAGGCTGTCACCTTTGCATTCGGAATTACTGCGCCGGCCTGATCCGTCACCCGGCCAGTTATTCCACCGCGATCGCTTTGAGCAAAGGTTGGTGAAACACATGCGCACATGAGCGCGAGTAGTCCAATCGTAGTTAAATTACGGGCTTTCATTACCACCTCCCAGAAAATAGAAACGCACGCAACCGATTGAAACGGCGAAAATGTTGACCATCGTCAACGCCGGAAATACGCTTTAGAGCAATACAGAAGGAAACAGCGGATGCTCACGCAACTAGCTGTAGCCGGGCCGATAAAGACGGGGGAAGTGTTGACCAACAAAACTCGGGAAACGATCAGGACCCCAGGTCACAATCTCAAACCGTTATATAAAGCCAAACTAAAGGCGACTTAAGAATACCTGTCCGGTGTGTAAAGCCTCCCGAATCGATTAGAAGTTTTGTTCGTTTACACCACAAATGAGCATGAAGTCAAGCATTATCTCTACCAGGTACTGGTTCAGTTTGAACTCCTAGGTCCGAAGGACCGGAACCGTGCCTGCGGTCGAAACTGAACCAGCACCCTCTCCCAGCGTGTGCAATTTTACCAAGGGAGGACATTCCTTCCTACGTTGAAGTTTCGGAATTCTCGTTAACGCTGGGGAAGGCTTTGAGATTATGGCGTCGTCTTATTTTCACGCGAACGGTGCATGCAGCAATGCATCAGAATTTGTTGTTCATAGCGTGGTAAACTTCCTAAAATTTAGATAACCAAACGTACGGCCGCCGGCTTTCATGTCCACTAACAAGTATTGTTTTCTGGAATTTCTATTGGCCTGCTGGATTCTTCTCACCTTCCCCGCAACGCCTTTGGGACAGCAGCAACTTCCTGTCAGCTCCGGGGAACCAAAGGGCGACATCCGTCAGGTCCATGATCCAGACATCATCCAGGATGGCGACACGTATTATCTTTTTTCAACGAGGGCGGGCATTGCCATCCGATGTTCGAAAGACCTTATCAACTGGCGCTTGTGCGGCGACGTATTCGCTCACCTCCCGGAGTGGGCCGTAAAGGATGTGCCGGGCCTCAGAGGTTTGTGGGCTCCAGCCGTCTCCTCCTTCAATGGCAAGTATCACCTCTACTATTCGGTCTCTACTTTCGGCAACAACCGTTCAAGCATTGGTCTGGCGACGAATCAGACGCTCGATCCGGCGAGCGACAAGTACCGGTGGGTGGATCAGGGGAAAGTAATCAGCTCATACTCTTCAGATGACTGGAACGCGATCGACCCTAATGTCGTGGTTGACGAAAAGGGCCAGCCCTGGTTGTCGTTCGGGAGCTTTTGGGGAGGCATAAAACTCCGTGAGCTCGATCTCGCCACCGGCAAGCTTTCCTCTCACGACCAGATTCTATACGCTTTAGCCAGCCGACCCCGAACAGCACAGTTACCGGGTGCAATTGAAGCTCCAGCCATCATTCGGAAGAATGGCTACTACTACCTCTTCGTTTCTTTCGACTTCTGTTGTCGCGGGAAGGAGAGCACTTACAACATTCGCGTTGGCCGTGCTCGGCGCCTCATTGGGCCATACCTGGATCGAAGCGGCAAACCCATGATGGAGGGCGGCGGGACGGTCGTCGTGGCCGGCAACGGCCGGTGGGCCGGGCCGGGCCATTGTGCAGTTTTACAAAATAAGAACGGCGAGATGCTCGTCTACCACGCTTACGATACAGAGTGGCGTGGGGTCCCAACACTGCGGATCGCGCCTCTCGTTTGGGACCCGGAAGGTTGGCCCTCGATCTCAACTGCAGTTATCCCATCACCTGAAGATTAAGCTCGGCGTACGACGATCCCCATGGCAATGAACGGGGCTATAGCTTCGTCCGAGACGCCCTTGTCGGTAATCAGAATATCTACGTCTTTGAGCGAGCAGATTAGAGCGGTACCAACGGCCCCGATTTTTCGATGGTCGGCCACGACGATTTTCTGACGTGCCTGACGCATCATGGCGCGATGGATGGTGGCCTGATCCGGATAGTTGGTCGTTAGGCCGTGTTCGATGTGGATCCCGTCGACGCCGATGAATACCTTGTCTACGAAGATCTCGCCGACACTCTCGATAGCTGCAGGCCCAACCAGCGCAAACCAATCTCCGCTCAGGAATCCGCCTGTAACGATGACCTTTAGGTCGTCGCGGTGACTCAACTCCATAGCCACGTTCACGGCATTAGTCAGAACAGTAATCCCTTTATGGAGACAGACGCTCCGGGCGACCTGCGTCGCGGTTGTTCCGGCACCGATGGCAAGGATGTCGCCGTCGCTTATGAGTTCAGACGCGACAAGACCAATGCGGCGTTTCTCCGCGCTGCGCTGACGCTCCTGCTCGTGATAGTAGGAGATATGACGAAAGGGCTCATAGAGCATCGGCTGTACGGGGACCGCGCCGCCGTGGCTGCGACGAAGCAGCCCGCGTTGCTCAAGCTCGCCCAGATCGCGGCGGATTGTCGTCGGCGATACCTTCAGGCGCTTGGCCAGCCGAAGCACGGATACCTTACCGGCGCGCAGCAGTTCCTGCAAAATCAACTGGGCGCGTCGCTCCGTAGCAGAGGGTTCATCGGACATTTAATTCGTAGCGCGTGTTGCCGTAAGTGAAATCAGGAACTGCGACCTCAAGACGGTCAGTATGCAAAGGCCAACTCGGCGATGGTCCAACCCGATTAGGGTTGCGGAGCCTCGATCAATTTCAGGATTACGCTTTCCTGGTTGCGTTGCCGACTGCGTAGGTCGTCGGCGCGGGCAAACATTCTCTTAGCTGCGTCTTTTTCGCCTAGCTTCGCGTAAATCAGTCCGAGTTGATAATTCGCGCGCAGGTCATTCGAGTCGAGTTCAATGGCGCGCTCGAGTTCTATTCGAGCCTCAGTGTAGTTGCCCGCTTCGCGATAGGCGGCTCCGAGCGCTGCGTGCGCCGCCGCGTGGTCGGGGCGTGTCTGGACAACTCTTCGGAACGTGTTGATAGCTTCGGTGCGGTTCCCTGCTTTTTCGAAACTCACACCAATCAGATACTCAGTGTCGGGGTCCGTCTTGAGACTGAGGCTGCGTTGAAGCGCAGCTCGTGCCTCCGTAACCAACTCCTGGCGGAGCAATGCCGCACCGAGCAGATAGAATCCTGAAGGGTCCTGCGGTTGCAGGGCGACGTAGCTCCTCATCAGACGCACCGTCTCAATCGTCTCACCCTTTCTCCAGCGCACCGCCGCCAGCGCATAGAGATAGGCTGGTTGACCAGGGTAGGCTCGGTGCAACTGCTCGAACGCAGGTAAGGCATCGAGGAGTAGATCCATCTGCAGGGTGGTTACGCCAAAATCATAAAGCACGTCGGGAGCATTAGGGGCGAGGCGGCGTGCTTGTACAAGATGGGCGAGCGATTTTTCCAGATTGCCTGTAGCGCGTGCGACATTTGCGAGCGCACGTAATGTTGTCACGTCATCAGGCTTGATTCTCAATGCTTCCGACAGATGCTCCTCGGCCTTGTCATATTGCTTCCGCGCGGCATTGATTATGCCGAGCCCATACAGCACGGGGAACGATGCGGGGGTTTGCCGGCGAGCGGCCCCCAACAGGATAAGCGCTTCATTGCTCAAGCCGCCTTTGGCAAGCAGCATAGCGAATTCTGCCTGGGCCTCCGGCTTACCGGAGCTAAGCTCCGTAAACTCGCTCGCGAGCCGGCGCGCTTGCTCGAGCCGGTTAAGGCCGATCAGCGTTCTCAGCAATACAGGGAAGTAGTCGTCGGCGGCCGCAGATCGTGGCACCAGTTGCAGATACTCGAGCGCCTTGTGGTAATCGCTACTGTTTGCATATAGCGTTGCCAGGCTCAGGTTGATATCGGCGCGGTCGGGCACCAGTTGATGTGCGGTCAGCAATATTTGCAGAGCCTCGGACGTCCGATTCATCGTCAGGAGCAGTTGACCAAGATTGACATGCGCTCCGATGTGCTTCGCCGAAGCGGCGAGGGCGAGGCGGAATAACCTTTCAGCCTCTGCCGACTTCTGTTCCTGGGCGCGCACGACCCCAAGCAGATTGAGGGCGTCGGCGTCGCTGGGCGACTCGGCGAGTACAGAATTGAGGAGACTCTCCGCCTCTGGTAGATCACTTTGATTAAGTGCCTTAACCGCTTTCGCTAAACGGCTGAGATTGATATCACCGCTACTGCCGGTCTGTGCCCGTACTGGTAAAACAGCGACCAGCAAGACAAGCAGCACGGCTGTATTTGTAAGTCTCGTGACTACACCTGGCGAGGTGCGGCATCGGCGCGGTTTTTCTGAAGTGGTGATCGAACAATGCATACCATTCACGCCGCAGTCCATTTTTAAGTGCTGGTTCAGTTTCAACCGCAGGCACGCTTTAGGTCCGAAGGACCGGAAGTTAGTAGCCGGTCCGGCGCTTCGCGGAGGACGGGGAACTCCATCTTCTGATAGCCCGAAAGGCCCCCAGAGGATCGAGGCGCCGGCACAAACCTTCGCGCACCTTCGGTGCTCAGGTAACTAACGGTCACATCTCCCCGCCCTCCGCGAAGCGCCGGACCGGCTACTAACTTCCGGTCCTTCGGACCTAAGAGTTCAAACTGCACCAGTACCCTTTTTTACTGGAGCAATCGACACCGATCATCGCCAAGTATAATTGAGGACTTATCAGGTGCAAATGTGGAACTGCGTTACGCGGATATCGTGCCTATCTCAGCGGCTAGGCAATCCATCTTTCTTCGTTCAGCGTTGACACACAAGGTAACGGGGCGGCGTGGGCAACTTCTCGCAGTGATAAATGAGTGAGATGAATCGTGGCAGATCGTCGCCTGTAAAAATCGGGAGATCGCCGAAGTCCAGATCTATAACGAGGCTAGACCGCCATTCTTCGAATTCCCTTCGTGCGGTAAAAGCATCAGAGTTGAGAGATGAAAGATACACGAGATCGCTTCTCTTAAGTGCACGGCGCGCGGATGCTTTTACTTTCCCACCATCGGACCGGGCACACATAATGGCTAGATCGGGAGTGACATAATCGAGAAGGCTATTACCCTCAACTATTACACCATCACTTTGCACACATGCGAGCGCCTGGTTGATTCCGCTCTCTACTTGATCGTCCTTAACTATTACCCAATGTACATTCGCTGCGCCGGCATCCCAGAATCGTCCGGTATCCTTCCCTACTTCGTAGTTGGCTTCCCGGCCAGAACGGATCACCGGTTGTTCGCGGAGTAGATCACTTACGCAACAGCCCGCCGGATCTCTCCCGCACGAGCGATAATGGCCGCGAGTTAATTTGATCGCCTCCCAACCCGGCAAGCGGTCGAGCAGTTCGCATACCAGCGTCGTCTTACCGACATTGGACGAAAAACCGCTAACAGCGACAATGATAGGTCGCTTTACGTTCATATATTCACGCAACCAACTCCCCAGCTAGAAAGAAAAGATCGCCGCAAATTCCGATCGAATATTATGAGTCGTGAAACTCGGCACGCCGCGGAACAATGGCAGGGTCACAGCGCGGTTGGCTGCACGCGTGCGATAGTAGCCTTGTTCGTAAGCGAAGGTGACCCACTGATTCAACTTGTATTGAATGTTGCCCGAGAAGAGATCGCTGCGCGATCCACGCGCTCCAAATCGCCGCGCATCTCGCGCTGTCGCCTGGTCGTACCCGTAATAGACATACGTTGTCCAGCCCGCATTGCGTCCTTTTGGATCGGCGTCAAAGATGCGCGACAAAGGAAAACCAAGCTGGATAAATCCACCCTGCCCGCGAACTGGTCTTTGTGGAGCAACGGCCGGAATCCCGTCGCGCAAACCAAACACCACCGTCGACGCTCCGTCAATCGACGCCGCGGTAGCGGTCGAAGTCAGGCCCGCCGTGTCATTGAAGTTTGATAGCAACTGACCTGCGAAATAAAAACGAAGATCCGAGCCGGCGTAATACTTGCCCACTGCCGTCATGAAGTGCGTGGGCAATTGAAATTCGGCTGAGTAGCCATTGCTGTTGCTACTCACTTCCGCGCCGCTCGGAAAAGCCTTCTTGAAATTGAAGCCTCCTGAGCTGGTTAGATCGGGCACGCTGGCCGCAGTAACAATCGCCGTGCGCTTCGCATGCTCGAAACTGACAATAAACTGCGCGGGCGCTACATTCTCCGCTTTGTCCAGTTGCCACTGAAGCACGGCCCGTCCCTGGACTCCCGGTTGCTGCGAATCCGTTCCCTGGCGTTCGCCAAATCCTAACTGATCAGCGACGTTCGCCGGCAGGTCTCCAAATGCAGGCATCACAATCGCGATTTCCGGTCCAAACTGCAACGAACGCGAGCCGCCTGCCTTGAAATTGAGACCAAACCGAGCTTGCGGCATACGTGTGTAAGCCGCCCCATAACCCAGCCCACCGAAATTTGTATTCTCGATCATGTTTGGCAGCGTCGAGGAAACAAATGGCGACCAGTCCTGCCCGAAAAGCGCAAAGGCCGAGGTCTTGTCATTGAATCTTCGGTCAATGCGCACCCACGCCAAACGAATCGACGGCTGGCTGGAACGGATCGAAGAGATGTTGCGATTGTTAACCCGGGTGAAATTACCTTCGAAATCGAATTCGAGTTTTCCGGTGATCACCATGTTCGGCGCCGGATCCAGCCATTCGAAGTTCGCTCCCAGGCGCAAGCCGCGCGCTCGCAAATGAAACTCCGGCGAGTTTCCCGGTCCTGTGTCCGCCGCCAGCAGAGGCAACGGAAAATCATTTCCCTGCGGCGATGACGAATCGTGGATGATGCTGGTTTTGAAGATGCCGTATAGCTTAAGGCGCGCACCGGTGCCGAGCTTGATATCAGGAATCAGGCCCTCTCTTTTTGGCGAATCAATTCCGAGGAGTCTTACCGGGGCAATAGCGGCAATCTTTGTCGGCGGCGAGGGTTGCGGCGCCGCAACCGGTCGCTCCGGCAGCCTCGATTTATAGTCTGCATTCCTTATTGTGGGCGGAGGGTTTTCTCCAGGTGTGCCCTCTTTCACGGCTTGAAATTCCGCTGCTGAAATGACGCCCTTGTTGAGCAACACGGTAGCCAACCGATCGCGTTGCTCGGCCGGGGTTGCGTTGCTGCTAATCAATCGCGCCTCTTCAGGTGTCAGAACTCCTTTCGTCTGAAGTACGCGCACGAGTGGATCAAGCGCATTTGAAGAAGGGTCCTGCGCACGCACAATCGGAAAAGCGACTAGCAAGATAACAACTGCAAGATTAAGACGCAGAATTGAACCCATAGTTCGACTCCTCCCGGAACAGCCAGATTTCTTAAGCCTGCGTAGCAGGCGACAGCATAAAGCCTGGGGCGCCAGCCCCAGGGAGAAACACCAATGAACTCAAAAGCCAGTGAAACGGGCGACAGCTTCAGGAGAGGAAAATAGGGTGAAAGCAACCAGGTTGTGCGTTAATGTTTGGGATCCGCAGGCTAGCGTCACCCTCCTTTCGTCCGCTTCGCGGACTAGATGATCTTCGCACCTCTTACCTGGGGCTGA
>DASWDX010000477.1:0-9401 GCA_036395055.1 Pyrinomonadaceae bacterium
CAAGTTCCGTATGCCCTGGTTCAGTAAAAAAAGTAAACAAATCGAGGCGGTGCCGCCTGAAGAGCGCGTAGTGAAGACGGAGAATGTCTTCGTCAAGTGTGATAGTTGCGAGGCCCATCTATACAAACGCGAGCTCGAGGAAGGATTACAGGTCTGTAATCACTGCGGTTACCACTTCCGCATCGGCGCTCGTGAACGCCTGACGATGCTTTTCGACGACGGTAAGTTTGAAGAACTTGACGCTGAAGTTATCTCGATCGACCCGCTCGAATTTGTGGACACCAAACCCTACCCCGAGCGACTCACCCAGGCAAAGAACAACTCCGGTCTACCGGAAGCAATAATCAATGCTCGCGGCAAGGTTGGCGATCACCTCGTGCTCGCGGGTGCTATGGACATGTCGTTCATTGGAGGTTCGATGGGCTCGGCGGTCGGTGAAAAAGTAACGCGACTGATCGAACGCGCATTAAAGGAGCACGGCGCTGTGGTGCTCTTTGCTACCTCGGGCGGCGCCCGCATGCAGGAGGGTGCCCTGTCGCTAATGCAGATGGCGAAAATCTCAGCAGTGCTGGCTGAGTTGGATGAGGCCCGGCTTCCTTTTGTTTCCATCTTAACTGATCCAACTACCGGCGGGGTGACTGCAAGTTTTGCGATGCTCGGCGACATTATCATCGCTGAGCCAAAAGCGCTCATCGGTTTTGCAGGACCACGCGTCATTGAACAGACCATACGGCAAAAACTCCCCAAGGACTTTCAGAAGTCGGAATTTCTGCTCGAACACGGCATGGTTGATGCGATCGTCGATCGGCGGGAGCAGCGCGAATACATAATCAAGCTGCTCAACTTCATGATGAATCCGGAAATCTCGAGCACTTCGGAAATTGAACGTCTGCGCACACGTGCTGCCTCGGGCAACTAGCACCGCTTTCTGATTCCTGCCCCTGCTTTCAGCTGCGAAAATCTTCATCTTCGAGTGCTTGCATCCGGTTGCTACGGCTGCCGGTTATGTATTGAGTCTATCTCCTTTTGCGGTTTAGGTCGTGAGGTGTTAATGCTATGCCTCTAATGAACTTTGAAGAAACCTTATCGTATCTGTACAGCCTCGGCCACGAAACGCTCGCAATCAAACTGGGTCTGCGAAACACAGAATTATTGCTTGAAGCGCTGGGCAATCCCCAGCACGATTATGAGTCGGTACAGATTGCCGGAACCAACGGGAAAGGCTCCACCGCGGCGATGCTTGATTCAATATGCAGCGCGGCCGGAATTGTTACGGGGCTTTACACTTCTCCGCACCTTATCTCCATTACTGAACGAATTAGAATTGACGGTAGCAACATTTCTGAAGGCACGTTTGCAAAGTACGTCAGCGACGTGCGTGAAGCAGCCGAAGGTTTGCGGGCTCTGGGAAAGATTGGGGCATTACCGACTTTCTTCGAATACCTGACGGCCACCGCTCTGCTCGCATTTCGAAAAGCGAATGTCAGACTGGCGATTCTCGAAACCGGATTGGGCGGACGGCTCGATGCCACTACAGTCGCCGGCGCAAACACCGTCGCAATAACTCCTGTGGCACTCGATCATCAGGAGTATCTCGGGGAAACACTTGAAGAGATCGCCCTGGAGAAAGCAGCCATCATCCGCTCCGGTGTGACTGCGATCATCGCGAACCAGTCACCACCGGTGCTTGATGTGATCCAGGAACGATGCAGGGAATGTGACGTCCTACCGATCATTGAGGGATGCCAAACTTTCGAGATCATCGCTACGCAGACGGGAGCCTTTAAGATCACGTTAGTCACTAACGAAGATCGATATGACAACGTGCAAGTTGGTCTGCGTGGGCGGCACCAGGTGACCAACGCCGGCCTCGCGATTCAAATCGCCGAGTCATTGCGAAGTCGAGGTTTTGCAATTCCGAAAACTGCCATCATCAACGGTATTGAAACAACCCGACACGAGGGCAGGTTGAGTTCACATTTCGACAGCCCCTCTATCCTCCTTGATGGCGCGCACAATCCCGGCGCGGCCCGCGTGCTGCGCGACTATTTGGATGAGTTCGTTAAGGAACCGTTAACGCTGGTCTTTGGAGCGATGGGTGACAAAAGGTTAGCGGAGATGGCTGCGATTCTCTTCCCCGGTGTCAATTATCTGATACTCACTCAAGCGGACAACGCCAGGTCTGCCTCGGTTGAGAGTCTCAAAACTCTGGCTGAGAATCTCGTCGAAGGTGAAAAGATCTTAGCAGTGCCGAGGGTCACAGAGGCGCTAAACAAAGCTCGCATGGTGACTCCGCCTGACGGAGTGATTTGTGTAACTGGCTCGCTCTATCTTTTAGGAGAGTTGCTGCTGCACTCTGGAAAGGCACACAAAGCTAACTCATAAAGGAATCATCATGACTTCAACTGACTGTCCTCAAATCCTCAACAGCAAAGAACTTTTTCGCGGACGTGTTTTCAGCGTGACCGCGGACATGATTCGCGAAGGCGACAAAACTTACCAACGTGAAGTCGTCCACCACCCCGGCAGCGCAGTGATTGTTCCAGTATTTGACGACGGCAGCATTGCGCTGGTGCGACAATACCGGCATCCGGCCGTGCGTTATCTACTGGAAATTCCTGCCGGAACTTTGAACCAGGGAGAAGTGCCGGAAGAAGGCGCAGCGCGCGAACTTGAAGAAGAGCTTGGCTTCGTCGCAGGCCATCTGGAGAAGTTATCTGAATTCTTTGTTTCACCCGGTTTTTGCGAAGAGAAGATGTGGGTTTACCTGGCAACAGAAATGACGCAGACCACTCAACAACTCGAAGAGGATGAGATTATCGAGGTGGTTCGAGTGCCGTTCTCACAGGCGTTGAGTATGATCACGACGGGCGAAATAGAAGACGCCAAAACTATTATTGGCGTAATGCTCGCAGCACCGCGCGTTGGTCCATCCCTGTTGGAGGCCGCCTATCCAGCAGTTTGAGGCCGGGCTAAACTTCAAGGCAATCATATTTACTGGTTAGTCTTTCCGATTGACCGCTGCAAAACAACTTCATACACTGCAAACATCGTGTCTGATCCCAACGAAACTATCCCCCTTTCAACTTTGGAATATCCCGATACAATCTACCAGGACCAACTACAGGTCAGGCGTCAGTCTCAGGCTGCCGATCCGAATAATCCTGCATGGGGACTTGCCGGTGCGTTGCTCGTCTGGCTGGTAACAATCCTCCTGCAAGCGCTACTTCCACCGCTGTTTCTAATCCCCTACGCTTTGAACCGGGGACTCAACCCCGGCTCGCCAACTTTCGCGCGGGAGCTTCTGGAATTTGCTACAAGTGATCGGGGCGCTGTTTTTGTCCAGGTTCTCTCTATTCTGCCCATCCATATTCTCACTTTCGCTTTGTTGTGGGCGTTTGTCACGCGCCTGGGAAAACGACCTTTCCTGGCTTCGTTAGGTTGGGGTCGGTCCGGCCACTTGGGATTTTGGTCAAGTGTATTACTTGGAATTGGTCTTTTCATTGCCGCCTCGACCCTCGCAAAACTGCTGGGCGCTGAAAAGCCCACCCAGCTGGAGCAGCTAATCAACAGTTCTCTCGCAACTCGGTACATGATCGCCGCGCTCGCTGTCTTTACAGCACCTTTCGTCGAAGAATTTGTTTACCGAGGGGTACTCTATTCGGCACTTCAGAGAGCCATCGGTGTAAACGGAGCGGTCATCTTCGTCCTGGCTTTGTTTACTCTGATTCACGTCCCGCAGTATTGGCCTAACGTCGGCGTGATTGCCGCTGTCGGACTGCTGAGCATAGTTCTAACAATTGTGCGAGCGTACTCCGGACGACTGCTACCCTGTGTCGTTATCCATCTCGTATTCAACTTGATTCAGGCTGTGGTTTTGGTCATCGAGCCTTACTCGCAACCAATGCTGCCTCCTACCCAGCCCGCTCCTGCCGCAACGGTTATTCTGCAACTGGCTCACTTCATTGTTTGACAACATGGACTACGAAGTAGTTGTAGTAGGCGGAGGCATCGGCGGACTTACAGTTGCCGCTCTGCTCGCCCAACGGGGCGTCAAGGTTTGTTTGTTGGAAAGGGAGCCGCGAGTAGGCGGCTGCGCGGCGAGCTTCGAGAAGTTTGGTTACAGTTTTGAACAGGGTGATGGACTTTACACAGGCTGGCGATCCAATGAGATCCACCATCGTGTGTTTTCAGAACTGCCGGTTGACCCTCCCGAGGTTCGCTTACTGGAGCCCGGCTACGTGGTCCGTCTCCCTGGTCAATCCGAGATTGCGCTTGCGGGTAATAGTGAAGAGTTTGAAGAAAGTCTTCGCGGAAGTTTTCCAGAATGTGCCGGCAAAGCCGTCGATTTTTACCGAAAGATTGCACCGTTAAGCGCTGCGTTGCGGCGGACACTCCAAAAGGCGCCAGATTTCCTTTCAGCTTCGAAGTCGCGGCGGGCGTACGTTTTGCTCAAAGAGGGCAGGATTGCCACCGAGATACTCAAGGCCGGCGAGCAGCCAACCGTTCAACATCTGCACGAAACTTCCGCACGATTCCAACGCTTCATTGACGTTCAACTGCAGATGCTGGCCCAGGGGACCAGCGCGGAGGTTAGTTTTCTTCACGCTGCGCTCGCTTTAAGCGCGCCCCGGGAAGGCATGTTTGCCATTCGCGGCGGGGCTTCCGCCCTGGCAAACCGTCTGGCGGAATCAATAACACGAAGCGGCGGCAGGATTCGACTCGACATGCCTGTACTTCGGTTGTCTTACGATTCCACAGGCGCTGCGCGCGGCGTTGACCTGCTGAGCGGCGAGACTGTTACTGCGTCGCGAGGGGTCGTCAGTAACCTGACTGTCTGGGATACCTACGGAAAACTTATTGGGCTCAATCGCACCCCTAATGGAATCCGAAAACAGTTAAACGGGTTGCGCAGCTGGGGTGCATACCTGCTCTATCTTGGCATCGACGAAGGTGTCGCAGCTTCGCTGGCGTCAGAACATGTCTTGACGCTGAGAGATTGGCAGCAGAATCAAGACTATGATCCTGAAACAAGTCAGTTGCTGTTTGCAGCCGCGCCCTCTTGGGATCGGCGAGCACCTGAGGGGAAACGGGCAGTGACCGTTCATGCCTTTACCGACGTCGATCAATGGTTCACGTTTCACAAAGACGAAACCGATCTCGAAGAGCGAGATCAACAGATGCTCGAGCTTTGTTGGGGGCGATTGCATTCGGCCATGCCGGAATTAGGTAGTTCTGTCGAGGTTGTCGACACTGCCACGCCGCGCACTTTTTACGATCTCACTCGCCGAAAACTTGGGATGGTAGGCGGCATATCGCTCCACGGATTTTGGCTGGACGGACCCAGCTACGTCACATCCCTACCAAACGTCTTCATCGTCAGCGACACCACCTATCCCGGCGGCATCGCAGCACTTTCGCAGTCGGCACTCCTACTGGCTAACAAGCTTGCCAGTAAGTAAAAGCCACCGAAAATATCAAAAACTTGTAGACAATGGCACATTGTCCGGTGTATACGTGCAGCAGACAATATGTATATAACGATAGATGAAAGAGATAAGAGGCCAATCTATCAGCAGGTTGTGGATGAGATAAAGGCTCTTATTGCTCGCGGTGAATTACTCGAAGGATCGTCTCTTCCGCCAGTGAGGCAAGTCGCTGCTGACTTGGGAGTCAACCTCAACACGATCGCCTATGCTTACCGCCAGCTTCAGAAGGAGGGGCTAGTCAAGATTAGGCACGGAGCGGGTGCAGTAGTCGCGTCGCGGCTTCTAAACGAGGCAACGGAAGAGCACCTGCGCAGTCAGCTGGCAACTGCTTTGACGCACCTCGCGCTGGCTGGTTTAAGCTCAGCTGAGGTGAGGTCGCTGATGGATTTGGAGTTGGCTCGACTTTTTAAGGATAAACGGTAGTTGCTTTCGCCGCACGGTTGGCTTTGCTCTAGTTCTCCGGTCGGCGTTCTCGCACCGACCCATTATTGATCTCGGGCTTACCATGGCTTTGCACCGTTGATCCGGTAGGAGGATTATACGAGCCTCCTGAACTGCCGGAACCACCTGTGCTGCCGTAACCGCCCACGCTTGAGCCAGTTGACCCACTCCCAGAGCCGTTGCCATAAACGGAACCATAGCCCGCCTGCCGATAAGGCCCACCATAAAAGAAACTCGAATAACTGGCGCCGTACGGTGAGTCCCAACCATAGCCAAAGGGAAGAAAAGTAAAACAGCGGATGTTTGGGTTATACATCCAGAGCCCGGAACGCGACCCAAATGTAAATAAAGAAAAGCGATCACTAAACGTTGCGAGATACCCGCTCATTTCCCTTCCAGTTAGCTTACTGTTCGCCTTAGCCAGCGCTTGCGCGCGGTCCCTGCTCCAACCTTCAAGCGTGTCCCAATTTTTCTTATCGGCTTTTTGTAGCTTGGCTACCGAGAACGAGCCGGCGCTGAACACGACTTTGTTCCCGCCCTTAACCTTGGTATGTGAGTCCTCGAGCATCACCCGGCCCTTTCTCACGATCAGTTCCGTGGTATCTCCAGGCACGACATTCAGCCGATAAAGTCCCCGCCGCACAATCGACAATCGTGTATGGGGGGTTGTAATGCCAATAAACAACTCCTGATCGTCAGCGCCCGTCACTTCCACAATGGCCGTGCCTCTGATCAAACGCACTTCAAGGTTTTCCAACGAATTGTCAGCTAACTCAAACTCGGAATTCTCACCAACGCGCATATATGATCCTGGATTCAGCAGCATCTCCACACGACCGTCCAGTCCGGTTCTGACGAGGTCGCCCTTTTCCAGATCTTCCTTGATGGTCAGCTGTTGCCATTCCGAATTCCCATGGGGTCGTATTGAAGCTCCCCCGGTCACAGCATTTACGCCACCGGCTCGTGCTGAGATAACAAATTTCTCCCGGTTCTGAGCATGGCTTGTAAGAGAAAGAGAAATGACCAGCGCTGCTGCGAAAAGCGCTGGGACAAGAGCCTTGCGTGCTTTTCTCATAGATTTTTCCTCTGATTCGAACCGGTTTAAAGCTCACGGAGTCTGAGGAGGCTAATTATAGTCCTATTGTGGACATTTACAAGCGTTTCGCGTCCGCCGCACGAAGGAGGTGAGGTCGAGTCATTGGTTAGACAAACTCCGAGAATAATAGCCCTGTTTGGTCCGCGCTATGACATCACGGCGATCCTGGATTTGAATGCTTACCGAGCGCCATTTACCATCTCTCAACGTATTTGATGGACGGTATCCAATGCTATAAATCCGGCCAAGATCTCCGATCACCTGTTTATAGACATCGTCCAAATCCTTCAGGTGGTTTGCACGATAGAGACGACTACCACTGGCTTCGGCCAACTGGGCAAGTTCATCGCGGGCGATGGCGTAGGCCGTTCGCGTAGCAGAATGTCGCTTTAGTTGTTCATCTTCGGTGTCCAGATAAATAGGAAATACGATCGTGTCCGCAGCACGCACTATGCCCAGTAGTTCGTCAAAGCTGGTCTGGGAACCGGGACCAAGGACATCAGGTAAAGCGTTATCCACCCCGTCTGTCATCACAACTACTGCACTTCGCCGCAGCGAGTTTCCCGAAGCGCGCAGCACTGCCAGGACGTAACGCAGCGTGTCCCAAAATTTAGTGCCGCCGCCAGATCTCTCAATGTCGTCGATGGAGTCCTTGAGTAATCGCCGGTCCTGTGTCAGCGGACAGATCACCTGTGCGATATCGGTGAAAGCCACTACCGACACACGATCTATCGGACGTGTCTCGTCTATAAATCGCCTCGCGGATTTGCGAATGAGCTTAAGCTTATCGTTAGTTGATCCTGATGTGTCGAGCAAGAGCACAAGATCCAGCGGCGTGTCCGCGGCAGCAAAGAAGGAGATGTCCTGAGGTCTGCCGTCTTCCAGCACCAGAAAGTCTTTTTGCTGCAACTCGGGTGATGGGTTCTGCGGATTTAGACTCACCACGCTGACTTTAAGATCAACGAGATCAGATTCGACGCGTATCGTCTCAATGGGTTCGGATGTTTGACCGAGGCAAGCCAGCGGAATCAGCAGACAAACGAGCAGGCCGAGAATCTTATTGCGGCAAGATTGCATTGGCCTAAACGAATTCCACTTAGTTTGCATGGTAACCACGTTTGCCTCGCGCAACCGCCGACGGGCGAGCAACGTTGACTCTTATCGCCCGCCACTTACCGTCACGCGTCTTATCCGAGGGACGATACGCAAGGCTATAGACCGTTCCGAGATCTGCCACTACTCGTTCATAGGCGCCTGCCAAATCCTCAAGACGCTCCACTTCATAGAAAACACCGCCTCCCGTGTCCGCCATTTCTTTCATCCGGTTATAACCGACATCGAAGGCCTCCGGCTGGGTGTCCAGGGGACTCAAGGCTTCGTATTCGGTGTTCAACCACAATGTGTAAAGCACCCCATCAAACTCTGTAACACGCGCGAGCCAATCTCTGTAAGGAAGCCTGGAGCCATCACCCTGAACGCCTGGAATACTGCCATCCAGACCGTCACTCATAAGGATGATAGCGGTCCGTCGTGGATTCTTTGCGCCCTGAAGCGACTGACTCACCGCAAAATCTGTCGCGTCATAAAGTTTCGTATCGCCGCCGATCGTATCCATGTCGTTTATGCGCTGGCGTAGAATTTGTCTATCCAGGGTAAGTGGTGAGACTAATGAAGACTGGCCGGCGAAAGTAATTACGCCTATGCGATCGGACGGACGGGCAGCATTGACGAAGCGCAACGCGGCAGCACGAATGAGTCTTACAACTTCGCGAGTCGAGCCGGAAAGATCGATCAGGAGAAGCAGGTCGAACGGCGCAGCTGAAGAGTCGAACTGAAGTATTTCTTGCTCGACACCATTTTCAAAAAGTCTGAAGTCAGGTTTCGTGAGTCCCACTAAACCGCGGTTTGTGTTTCTATCAATCACGCTCAGGTTGAGCGTTACCAGTTGAGAGTCGACCCGAATGATGTCGCCCTCG
Organism: Pyrinomonadaceae bacterium; assembly: GCA_036395055.1. GTDB lineage: Bacteria > Acidobacteriota > Blastocatellia > Pyrinomonadales > Pyrinomonadaceae > PSRF01. Next base: position 9,003 of record DASWDX010000477.1, read on the forward strand.
CTTACTTCCTGGGCATCCAACGCCGGGGCAGGCGTGCCCGCGGCCCTGGTAGCGGCCTCCGCGCTTAACGAATCAGGCTGCTTGGCATTTGTAGTTTGGGGAACGAACTCTGCGGAAGAACTGCCAGTTTCCGAAAGCGTGATGTTTCCCGTTTCCGTATCGATCCTTATTGGTTGAGTACCCGTACCCAGCCGCGCCTGCAAAAGGTGGGGGTTCTCGCTTAAAACCTGAGGAATTTCGGACTTGATTAACCCTGTGGTAGACCGCGCCGTGATATCGGCGTCAGACGCACCAAGAAATTCTATCTTGACATCGCCCGCGACTGATTTGACGCTCGCTGAGGACGGATTACCTCTCATCGAAGTTCGACCGCCGCCCGTGACGATCTCAACACGTGCG
>DASWDX010000478.1:0-11535 GCA_036395055.1 Pyrinomonadaceae bacterium
TCGGCGGCAGGTTCCTGGCCATCGAGCCAGTCGCGCGTCATGTCACACCATAGAGCAAGACCACGCCACTCTTTGAAGCGCGAGTAGTAGCGTGCAATCTTTTTGTCGGTGGTCTTGCGTCCATTATTTCGTACCGAAAAAAACTTTGCCCGCGTCCATGAATCAAGCGCCAGGCCATCATAGCGGCCAAGAAGTTTGAGCAGATTCTCGGCGGCATACGGTCCGACGCCCTTCACTCCCCTCATCTCTTTTAGGAGATCAGCGGTAGAGAGCGGACTCGCAAGCCATGCTTCGACGTCGAGTGCGCCGGAAGCTACACGGTCCGCCAGTTCTTTGAGGTATTCGGCACGGTAGCCGGCGCGCACCTCATTTACATAAAACTTCACGGGCATCAGGGCCATGGCTTCCGAAGAGGGAAAGGTGCGGTGGCCGTTATTGGACTCGCGGCCGAGAGTCTCGACCAATCCCGTCACCATTTTTTCGGTAAGCGCCCAGGAACAGTTGGTGGTGCAAATCATCTTTACCAGATCCTCAAAAACGGTAGGCGAGCGCAGCAGACGTCCCGCTCCCTGTGAGGGAATCCAATTGAAATCGTCGTCCGCCGCCAAAAGTCGATAAAACGCGCCGATGTCGTCGTCAAGTCTGAACATGTGGCGCACATCGCGAACCACCTTTTTGATGTCAGCCTGGCTCAACCGCCGAGACGCGTTGATGGCGAGGCCACGCCTGATTGCGGTAATGGTCAGGGTAACCGGTTTGCTTTCTTTTAAATCTAATGTGCGGGTTAATACCCATTTCTCCCGATCAATCTGAAACGGGAGTAACTCACACCAGCCGTGGCTGATGATGGTTCGCTTAAAACTGAAATTGCGTGGCGTAGTGACGAAGATTTCCATGAATTCAGTCTGAATAGCTTCGGAACTTGGACTACTTAATGATAACCCAAAGAGCAAATCAAGATTATGTTGAATAGAATCTATTCGCAACGTGGGATAGACTCTTTAGCTGGCTGGGTCTCATTCACAAGGAGACTTCAGTCCGGCGTCGCCGCAACTTTGGTTTTACCGAACCGTTTGAACGGTTTACCCGGTTTACCCGTTTGGACAGCCGCAAACCATTGAAACAGTTTCGAAACATTGGCGGAGGCGTCGACGGCGGGCTAAAGCTGAGGCATGAATGAAACATGATTAACCAAATTGCATCGCTACCGACTTTCTTGTCTGCCCATTTCGACTCCGTTCCTCCACACTACGTCGGAACAAGTACGCTTGTACGCTTCGGCTACGGTCAAGCTGAGTCTTGACAGGGCCGTTTTCCCATCATAGACTGGGCCTCACTTGAAAACGAAATAAGGAAGACTGTACGCGCCAGCCCCTGACACTTGGGGATAAGGCGAGAGAGTCCAGCTACTGTGACTCGTTACAGTAAGGTGAACTTAAGCACCGCTTCCGACGATAATTCGAATCCGGAGCTTTCCGGTTTTCACGCCCCACTCGGCCCATACAACAATCCCTGTGGGGCGTTGTCGTGTCTGCTGGCAGTTGGAGTCCAACCTTTACCTTGCTCTCTGATAGGGAAAGAGCAAGCTAAAAGCTGGACTCTAAACAAACTACCTCACATATATCGGATTCGAAATAATCCAGGGCTGCTCGCCGACCGGCTTTTGAAGCTGCGGCAGGTAAACTTCTACGCGATAACTTCCCTTCTCCCGAGTGGCAAACTCCATTCGATTCACTCCGTTGGCTTCCTGGATTAGCAGCCCATCTTTCAGTAATAGGATGCGCGCCGAAACGGGAACCGTAACGTTCAAGGTCAGCTGGTCCGCGAGCTTGATCTCGTCCCCCATTATTTTGTTTTCGTCTCCATTATGGGCCGTGAAACGAAAACCAGTGGCATCTCCGAAGAGATCAAAGCCGATAAAACAGTGGCCTGCGCCAATAGCGTCGAGCAGTATTTTCTCATCCAGCCTGGCAGAGCTCATGTCCCCGATAAAAAGCCTGGAGCCCTCATTAGCCAAAACATGCAGGCGAACTAACCGAAAGCTTCTTTCATACGCATCCAGTTTGAAGCCAAGCAAAGTCTTGCCGGAGGAGTCGTTTAAGCTGAGCCCGACGTTCGCATGGGCGTCGTTTCCGGCAGTGGCAACAAGTCTTTTCCCTTTTTCTTTGATCAGTTCATCCCATTTTTTCAAATTCTCAGTCGGTCTTCGATAGAAGTTCGCGAATAACAGATCGGGATAACTGCGATACGACCAGAGACCATCAAAGAACATTACGAGCGGATTGATCCGCCGTGCATTCGTGTAAACGTTATAGACCTCGAAACCGTCATAACCCGTTTCCCAACTCTTAAACTCCTCCGGATAAGCTATTAACTGCAAGCCAGACGTCCGACGCGATAAGACGTCCGCCGTCGACCACCGACTATCGGAACCCGCCTGCTCATCTCCTGGAATAAGCAGCAGACGATCCCCAGTGGCGGTCTTGACTTCGTTACCGTTGATGAACAGCATGCCACCGTGTTCACCCTTGAGGGTCATGGCAGCGGTGTTGAAATTCTGCGCTGGATGCTCGGTCATTACCACAAAATCCAGTTGATTAGATTGGGCCGCTGAAATGATCTCTTCAAAGTTGCCGGTGCTATGGCCACCGAGAAAGGAGTGAACATGGACGACGCCTTTAAACTCGGTGAGTCCGCTGTTGTTCTCGATCACAACGCGCTGGGAGTTTAGTTGCTGAATTGCCGCGTGAAGACGGCTAAGTTTGTAACGACGGTAGGCGAATGGGATCTGCGAAAGCAGAAAGAGAGCGATGACAAATAGGAGGAGCTTCTTCCAGCGGTTCACGTGTGTTGCCTTCACGGGCTCTCGGGTGTCACTACATCAATCTTGTACCCTGACGCGTCGTAAGGCAGCTGGAGCGCTGGCTCTATCCCCGGCAAACCATCGTCAGAGACAGCTTGGCGAAGACGCTCGATCGTGCTGTCGACGCCAACACGAAAACCTGTCTGCCAGGCCTTTGATTCGTCAACAGGCACCTTGATCTCACCGGCGACCTCCTTTAAGGAATTCACCACGGCCTTAGCACCGCCGTTTTCAAATGCGCTTCATGTGAGATCCTCCAGGCCATAATCATCATGCCTCAAAGTCAACAGAAGCCACCTGCTCGCTGATCGTACTGCCGAATTCGGCTACTTTTATATGCTCGGGATGGATGGTGTAGGCATCAAGCGCGGCGCGATCGCGGAATAACGCGACGAGGCCGGTGTCGAAGGAGCGCGGCACCTTCAGTACATCGAAACCCACGGCCATGCTGTCAACTTCTTTTATTACTGACGCCAGATTCCGCAGCATCCGCACGTGTTCATCGCGGACTAGCTGCTCGACGTCAGCTCGATATTTCCAAATGACAATGTGTGTAAGCATCACGTTCTAAGGATGAAGGCGGAAGGAGGAAGGATGAAAACGGAATTTAAAATAGACTTCACATCCGCCATCAAAACGCCTTGGCAATCAACAGCTACTCCATGAGCCATCAACTCATAGGGCAACTCATCCTTCATCCTTTATCCTTCATCCCTCATCCTTCCTTTCTTCGCACCAGTCTCGCGTAACTTCGTGGCGATAATCGAAAAGCTTTTGCAGTCGCTGCTGAATGAAGCTGGGAGCGACAGCGCAACCCAAAAAACCGAGTGGCGGTACATAGTCTATTTCATCGCGCAGCATTGCTCCATTTGGATCAGGCTTGACGATGTGCCGGTGGCGCCATTTTCGAAACGGACCTTTGATTTGCACATCCTCAAACATGTGCGGCGGATCATAAACGGTGTGTTGCGCAATCCAGCGTATGGTGATGGGCCCAAAAACTCTCACCTCGACCACTGCCTGCGTGCCGAGTTCTGAAATCCTGGTAGGGCGGACCACACGAGCGTTTTCCCAGGGCGGAATCAGTAGACTCAAAACATTCGGCTGCTCATGAAATCCGAATACGCGCTCGGGACTAGCTCGTATTACGCTCTCTTTGACGAATTTCATTTATAGCTTTGCCACAAAAGACACGAAGAGCGGGGGCAAGCCCACCTTCCCAACCTGAGAGATTATCTCCCCATCAATTGATCTCATCTTGAATGGCTTCCAACTATGAACTAAGACTCAACTTAGACCAGCTCATGGTCGGGAAGGCAGGCTTGCCCCGCTCTTTGGTTACCGATTACTTCAAATACCGATCAAACCACGCGAGGGTTCGCTCCAGGGCGTCGACGCGATGCTTCGGTAGCGTCACTGACGTTCGCGACACGCAGGATGTCAGCCGCCGACATTCCTGCCGTTCACGCGACTGGGCCATAGCAACAGAGAACAAGGTCGACAACAGCGACGCAGTTGCGAAAAACAAAAAAGTCTTCATTAGGAACTTACACATAGATAAACCATTCGGCTTGTAGACAAGCGGGGGCAAGCCCACCTTCCCAACCTGAGAGATTCTGCTATTGATTCTATAATTCCAGCCTTGAAAGCCTTTCAATCAAGAATCAGCCACTCAGGTCAATCAAGCTCTCAGGTTGGGAAGGGCGGCTTGCCCCCGCTGCCTGGCCAGCACTAAGGCAAGCCCCGAGATACAGAGCAGAATTCTCAACCCTGACTGCCTTCTACCTTCTGTTTTCCGCTTACTTCTTAGGGCTTTGGGCTGGCTGCCGGTTGCGGCGTCTTAGGCTGGGCCTCCTCGACCTTTATCGTAGTGCGAATCGTGTCCCAGGCGGGCGTCGCTTTTGTTAATGCTTTGTCCGGGCCAAGAAAAGTCAAAACCACGAGACGCTGTCCCACGACCGCCCAATCAATTTCCGCAGCACCCGGTACACCATCGAGCGCGGCGCGAATTTTTACGCCTTCCGATTTAACGCCGCCTATCTCTGTGCTCGCGGCCGCACTCTCCGGATGCGCGCCGGCCTGTTCGAAGGATTTTGTGGTTGAGGCAACATACTTATCGACGAGAACACGCTTCGCCTCCGCTATTTTTTCCGGAGTTGTAACCGGCGTGCGAAACACAAAAACTGTAATTTGCGCGTCGCTATCAGCCCGGCCAAAAGTCATCTGCTGCGCATCGGCGTGGCTGGTGTCATTGAAAGACCAACCCGTCGGATAGTTAAAGCTCAAGCCATCCTTGTTGAATTCTTTGGCATCGCCCGGAGCAGTCTGCCCTGACGCGGATAGGACGCAGAGCAGTAGAAAAGCATTTAGCAGAAAAAAGCTGCGCGATGATTTCATGTTCCCTCCCTAACACCTTCCGACTCCGACAAACATAAGGATCGTCTAATCTGGTCGTTCTAACCTTATGCCACTCCGAAGCGGTTATGGATTGTAGCCCAGGGTTGCCGCGTTTAGCGGCTACCCTGGAAACAGATTTAATGGAACAGCCAAAAATCCCGAAGGGTTTATGGCCGCCGGAAAACCAACACAACCCCGGTGGGGTTACTATCCTTCGTTACTCGTTTCCACACGGTAGCCGCGAAGCGCGGGAACCCTGGGCTGTGCCATAACCGCTTCGCGGTCCTGCTGCTCAATGTCTCGACTTAATCTGACTTCGTTTAGTTTGTCGGCGTCCAGGCCTGACGGCGAAGTAACTTTAGTTGTTCATTCAACAATTCCCAAACCTGGCGCACGTGTTTCTCGGTGGTGCGAATGTTGCCGATGGAGAGCCGCAGCGTGAGTTTGTCGTTCAGTTTTGTGTGCGAAAGCAGGGCTTTCCCCGTCGCATTCACTCCATGCATGATGGCTTCGTTCAAAACATCCAGCCGCGCATTGCGCGCAGATTCGTCGGGCGCATCCACGCGCGGGCAGGCACGAAAACAAACCAGCGCCAGGGGTAGCGGCGCCAGCAACTCCCAATCTGTATCCGCTTCCACCCACGAGGCAAACTGCTTCGCGAGTCGACAATGTTCGCGTATTCGCGCCGCCAGTCCTTCATGGCCGAAGTAACGAATGATCATCCACAGCTTCAGTGCCCGAAAACGACGGCCTAGTTGCACGCCGTAATCCGATCCGCTGCGTACCCGCTCCTGCTCGGGCGTGCGCAGGTATTCCGGGACAAGCGAGAAAGCTCTGCGGAGCAAGTCCAGGTGCCGGCAATATAGAACGGAGAGATCAAACGGCGTGAACAACCATTTATGAGGATTGACTGCGAGAGAATCCGCCCGCTCGCAGCCTCTTAGAATATCTCTGAACTCCGGTACAACCGCCGCTGATCCTGCATAAGCCGCATCGACATGCAGCCACATCGCGTGCTCTTCGCAGATGGGAACAATCTCCGCAACCGGATCGATACTCGAGGTTGATGTGGTTCCGACGGTCGCCACCACGCAGAAAGGCGCCATTCCGTTTTGCTTGTCTTCCTCAATCGCCGCGGCCAGCGCCTTAGTGTCCATGCGAAATTCGGAGTCGGTCTGAATCTTGCGCAGTCCGCGTTGGCCCAGACCCAACGTTATCACTCCTTTCTCAATTGATGAGTGAGCCTGCTCGGAAACGTAAACGCGCAACAGCGGCAGATCTGTGCGGCCGCTCATCCCCTCTTCGCGAATGCGCAGCTCCGCGCCTTCGCGCGCCGCGGCCATCGCATGCATGCTGGAAACGGATGCCGTGTCATAGATGATGCCGGTCATTCCCGAATCAAGTCCCATCATTTGCCGCAGCCAATCAAGCGTCACTTCTTCCAGCTCGGTTGATGCGGGTGAAGTGCGCCACAGCATCGCCTTATTATCGAAGGCCGCGCTGAGAAGTTCGCCGAAAATTCCCGGCCCTGATGTCGAGGTAGCGAAGTAGGCGAAGAACGAAGGATGATTCCAGTGAGTCAGCGCGGGCACGATTAAGCGATCCACGTCGGCGATAATCTTTTCCATCGCCTCGCCTTTCTCCGGCGGCACCGCTGGCAGTTGTGCTTTCAAATCTCCGGGCTCGATCTGCGCCAACACCGGCAGGTCTTCAATGTGTTCCAGGTATTCTGCAACCCAGTCGATCAGCTCGTGACCAAACCTGCGAAACTCTTCCTTGCTCATGTCGCCTAACCCAGACGAGAGTTTTGGTTGTGGCTCTGTCATGAGGCGCAGTCTAGATTAGCGGCAGACTAAATTCCAGGGTTTTTCTGGTGGTTATCGTGATCTCATTTGTTGTAACGCAAACTGTTAGTTTGCGCTTCACCGATAACAACCGTCATCAGCCAGTGCCGACGCGACCCATCGTAAACTAATAATTTGCGTTACGGCAGGCAGTTAAAGTTTGCGTCGGTAACCATCTCAAAGCTATTATTCAGCCTCGATTTTGAGCCTATCGTAAATTGTCGCTTGCTGAATGGGACGGAAGTTCAGAGAGCTGCGGATTCGCAACGCAAGCTACAACTCTAAACCGCAACTGTTGCCATAAAAACTATTCGCCTGTGAGGAAACTATGAAAAGACTTCTCCTTTTGCTTGTAATGATTGCATCTTTGCTTTTTGCTTTTGCCTGTGAACGCAAAGGTGGGCCGGGAGCCGGCGGCAACTCGGGCACCATCGTGGTGGGCTATTACGGAGACCTGTCAGGCCGCACCTCAAACTTTGGCCAATCAACAAAGAATGGCGTCGAGATGGCGGCTGACGAAATCAATAAGGCGGGAGGAATCGACGGCCGGCAGATTCAGATTCTTTCGGAAGATGACGAAGGCCGTCCGGAAAAAGCAGCGACGGTGGTTACCAAACTGATCAATCAGGATCGCGTGATTGCGCTTCTCGGCGAAGTGGCTTCGGGAAATACCCTGGCTGCGGCGCCGAAGGCTCAAGCCGCAAAAGTTCCGATGATTTCGCCGTCATCGACCAATCCTGCAGTAACGCAAGTGGGCGATTATATCTCTCGCGTCTGCTTTATCGATCCTTTTCAAGGAGCCGTTATGGCCCAGTTTTCAGCCAACACGCTTAAGGCCAGGACGGCGGCAATTATGCTCGACTTCAATTCACCTTATAGTCGCGGCCTGACTGACTTTTTCGAAGCGAGTTTTACCAAGCTCGGCGGACAGATCGTTGATAAGCAGTCGTACACACAGGGCGACCGAGACTACAAAGGACAGCTCACAGCTATTCGTTCAAGGAATCCCGATGTCATCTACGTGCCGGGGTATTACGGTGAAGTCGGCGTGATCGCCAAACAGGCCAAGCAACTGGGTATCAAAGCGCCAATGCTCGGTGGCGACGGTTGGGACTCGGTTCAGCTTTGGGATTTGGGTGGCGACGCCTTGAATGGCGATTATATTTCCAACCACTATTCAGTCGACGATCCGTCCCCCGCGATCCAAAAGTTTGTCGCTGATTATAGAGCACGCTATGGCAACGTCCCGGACGCGCTCGCGGCCCTCGGATATGACGCTATGAAAGTGCTGGCCGACGCCATCAAACGCTCCGGGACGACGGAGGGACCACAACTTAAAGATGCCATTGCCGCGACCAAAAATTTTGCCGGAGTGACCGGAACCATTTCTCTCGATCAGGAGCGCAATGCTGTCAAACCTGCTGTCGTACTGAAACTGCAAGACAAGAAATATATATACGTGGAGACGATTTATCCTGAAGGCATGACTCCCCCCGCTGGCGCTCCGGGCCCGGTAACATCGAGCGCATCGCCGGCTGCCGCTCCCGCCTCTTCGCCGACAACGGCGGCGTCGCCCGCTGGTGGGGCCAAAAAACCTGCAGCTCCCAAGGTAGCCCCCGAATAGCGCAAACAAAACCTTCTTATGGATACTTTCGTTCAGCAGCTAATTAACGGCCTGACGATAGGCGCAATCTACGCACTTATCGCCTTAGGCTACACAATGGTTTACGGCATCCTGCGACTAATCAACTTTGCGCACGGCGACATTTACATGGTGGGCGCGTTCGTCGGCTATTTTTTGGCGTTCCAACTCGGTTTTGCAGCAGGGCCGTCGCTCCTCGGCCTCACCGTAGTGCTCATCGGATCGATGATTGCAGCGGCGCTCGTGGGAATGGCAATTGAGCGCTTCGCGTATCGTCCCATTCGAAAATACGCGCGCATGACAACGCTGATTGCGGCCATCGGTGTTTCGCTGCTCATTGAGAACCTGTTTGTAGCCAGGCTTGGCGCTGCGCCGCGAGCCTTCCCGCAGCTATTACGCGAGCAGAGTTACACGCTTTTCGGCAACGCCGCGATCTCCAAGTCCCAAATTCTAATTTTTGCGGTTTCGGTATTCCTGATGGTCTTGCTGCAGTGGGTTATTTTCAAGACCAAAGTTGGCACAGCGATGCGCGCCGTTTCCTTCAATCTAAACTCAGCGAAGTTGATGGGCATCAACACCGACTTTATTATCTCGTTCACTTTTGCGCTCGGTTCGGCGTTGGCTGCAGCCGCAGGCGTGCTGACAGCTCAGTACAATCCGCAGATTGATCCGTTGATGGGGATTCTGACGGGTCTGAAAGCTTTCGTGGCCGCGGTGCTCGGCGGCATCGGGAATATTCCCGGCGCTGTTCTGGGAGGCTTGTTAATCGGCATCGCCGAAACGTTTGTTGTCGGCTATGGACAAAATGTGGGCATTCCCTCGACGTTTCGCGATGCGGTCGCATTCGCGATTCTAATCCTTGTGCTGCTCATACGTCCGGCGGGCTTGCTTGGGTCGACCGTCCAGGAAAAGGTTTAGCCTTAAACATTCATTAGACATTCAAATGCTTTCGTTCAGGTCATGAGCTAATAGGATGCCAACCCTTAAGAGAGTTCTATTTACCATTGTCATCATCATAGCCCTCTATCTCGTGAACGCATTCATGAGCAGAGAGGGCCTTTTTGGTTTCGGCTTTGGGGCTTACCCCACCGACGTTCTAATGACTCTCACCATCAACATTATCCTCGCAGTGTCTTTGAACTTGATTACCGGCTTCACGGGACAATTCTCGATAGGCCACGCGGGCTTCATGGCCATCGGCGCATATTCTTCCGCTTATCTTGTTGTATATCATGCGCAATTTTGGGAACACGACCTGGCCGGAGCTGTTGGATTCACTCTGGCGCACTCGCTGATATTCGTGATCGCGATCGCGTTCGGATCTCTGGTGGCGGGTCTTGCAGGTCTGCTCGTAGGCATTCCCTCTCTTCGCCTGCGAGGCGACTATCTTGCCATTGTCACTCTTGGCTTTGCAGAAATTATTCGCATAGTAATTTTGAACATCGACAAGGTAGGCGGCGCGACGGGTTTCTCGGTGCCCGGTTACAGTAACTTTGTCTGGGTCGGCGGTTTCGCGATTATTTCAATCGTAATAGTTTACAACATCGTTCATTCGGACATCGGTCGCGCTCTTGTTTCGATTCGCGAGGACGAGTTGGCTGCGGAAGCGATGGGTATTAACACCACGCGCTACAAAGTTCTCGCCTTTGTGATCAGCTCAGCTCTCGCCGGATTGGCCGGGGTTCTTTTCGGGCACTACAGACAGTTTTTGAGCACAAACGACTTTCAGTTTATTCGCTCGTTCGAAATCATCATCATGATCGTGCTTGGCGGCTTGGGCTCGCTGACGGGAGCAGTTCTCGGCGCCATCGTCATTACGATTATGCCAGAGCTGCTGCGACAACTGCCGGGCGATTTTTCACGTTATCGTTTGGTCGTCTATTCCGCGCTCTTAATTCTGATCATCCTGACGCGGCCACAGGGAATTCTGGGCACACGCGAGTTTAGTCGGTCCTGGCTCAAACGAGCGCGACGCCGGCCCGAAGGTAATAAAGCTGTCGGCGAATCAGGTGTGCCGGTAGCCGAAAAAGGACCGCCTTCCGCAATCGATCGAACCAAAGAGATGGAAAACAGATGAGCAACGCGCCGGAACAAGATGCCATAAAGGCAACTAAAGAGGATTCGATCATTACCGAAGTCGCGCGGTCGCTTCGTCGCGACACACAAAGATCCTTCGACGGCGAAATACCGCTGCAAACAATCAAGTGTACGATTCAATTTGGCGGACTCGTGGCCGTTAACGCGCTGGACATGAGCGTGCAGCGCGGCCAGATCTATGGTCTCATCGGTCCAAACGGCGCCGGCAAGACTACCGTCTTCAATCTCCTGACCGGGGTCTACAAACCAACTTCCGGCGAGATCTATTTTCAGGGCAAACGCATTGACGGTCTGCGCTCTTACGAGATTTCCCGTCGCGGTGTGTCGCGCACGTTTCAAAATATTCGACTCTTCCCCAGCATGTCTGTTATTGAAAACGTCATGACCGCCTGTCATCGACATGCCAAACAAACCCTGGCTGACGCGGTCTTTCGGCTGCCACGCTTCGAGCGCGATGAACGCGAACATCGCGAGTTTGCGTTGGAGTTGCTCGAGATTTTCGCTCTGGCGCGCGTGAAGGATGAAGGCGGAACGAGCCTGCCCTATGGCAGTCAGCGGCGGCTGGAGATCGTCCGGGCGCTGGCCACGCGGCCGCAGCTTCTGCTGCTGGACGAGCCGGCCGCCGGCATGAACCCTGCCGAGCAGGAAGATTTGATGGGCTTGATCCAGCGCATCCGCGACCGCTTCTCGCT
>DASWDX010000479.1:0-12972 GCA_036395055.1 Pyrinomonadaceae bacterium
GCCTTCTTTTTCGGGCTTTCGGGTTTTTCTCAAGGAGCGCGTCGAAGCCTTCAGCTCGGCGGCGCTGCTGCCGCTCTTCTTTGTCTTTACTGGATTACGCACACAGATTAGTTTGCTCGACAATTGGTCCAGTTGGCTCACGTGCTTCGGGATAATTGTTGTGGCCGTCACTGGCAAACTGGGCGGCAGCATGTTGATGGCTCGCTGGACCACCATGAACTGGCGCGACTCGTTCACGCTCGGCGTCCTGATGAACACGCGTGGGCTGGTGGAGTTAGTTGTCCTGAATATTGGATATGATCTTGGAATCTTATCGGCCCGCATTTTCGTAATGATGGTGATTATGGCGCTGGTTACGACGTTTATGACGGCGCCGCTACTCTCTTTAGTGAAGCTGAAAAATCAGGAATGAAGTGGTTGGAAAAATTTAGTTTGTCATTTGCACGCAAAAAGCAGTTGTTGCGTCGAATGAATACATTAAGTCAAGCGGCAAGCTGAAGCTTGTCAGACATCATCTGAATAGTCACGCGGAGGTTTCAACATGATCAGATTTCGTTCCTGGTTCCCAATGCTGGCAGCATGCACAATAATTCTGTCTGCGACACCTCTCTACTCGCAGGATTGGCCGCAATGGCGCGGCCCTAATCGCGACGGCGGTGCTTCCGCCCGCTTCTCTGAGTGGCCGAAGGCTCTAAAAGAGCAATGGAAGGTCACCGTGGGTGTGGGCCATGCTTCCCCGGTTGTAGCTGATAGCAAAATTTATGTCTTCGCTCGGCAGGGCGAGGAAGAAACATTGGTCTGTCTCGACGCCGCAACGGGAAAAGAGATTTGGAAATCGAGTCAACCAATCTCCTACGAGATGAACCCGGCTGCGGCAGGTCATGGAAAAGGACCAAAATCGACGCCCGTGGTTCACAACGGGAGCGTCTTCACGCTCGGTATCACCGGGGTGCTGTCCGCTCACGACGCGCGGACGGGGAAATTGAAATGGAGGCACGAGTTTTCTAAACAATATCCAAACACTTCGCCTCTCTATGGCACCGCGATGTCACCGATTGTAGAAAACGGCATGGTAATCGCCCATGTTGGAGGTCAGGATATGGGCGCCCTAACCGCTTTCGATGCGGAAAAGGGCGCAGTGAAATGGACTAATGACATGGACGGTCCGGCCTATGCTTCACCGATTATAGTTACGCTCGCCGGATTGCGTCAGATAGTAACGTTCATGCAGAAGGATTTCGTAGGTGTGGATGCGGCAACCGGGAAGGTTGTCTGGAAGCTACCCGCGAAGACTGAGTACGATACAAATTCTGTAACCGCGCTCTCCTACAAAGACATGCTTATTTTTTATCGAGAAGGGCAAGGCCTGTCTGCCGTGCGTCTCGTCAAACAAGGTGGACAGATTATCCCTCAGGAGATTTGGAACAACAGAGATAACATGTTGTATATGAGCACGCCCGTCTTGCAGGGGAGCACGTTGTTTGGATTCTCAGTACTAAAGAAGGGACAGTTCTTCGCGCTCGATGCCGACACCGGCAAGACTCTCTGGCAGGGTCCCGGACGGATGGGTGAAAACGCAGCGATACTGAATGCCGGCGGCTCGGTGTTCCTGGCGCTCACCAACGAAGCCAATCTGATCGTCTTACCCGTGAACGCGAAAGAATACGCGCCGACCGTGCAATACACAGTTGCCAACAGTCCAACGTGGGCACACCCGGTCGTGAGCGGCAATCGCATTCTGATCAAAGACGAAACCACATTGAGATCGCTCACGTCAGTAGACAAGTGAAGCAACAGGAAGGACCTCAAAGTGTTGTGTGAAAAGGGATGAAGGGGCAAACAAAGGAGAAGTGAAATGAACTGGAAAGTGATTAGCGCCGCCGCCATAGTCCTCGGTGTTTGTTTGTTCGCGATGGCTACGCCGAAACCCAACTTCACTGGTGCATGGGTAATGGATCGCGGCAGGAGTTTTGGCCTGCCGGGAAATATGCAGCTGACGATGACCGTCACTCAAACTGAAGAACAGATTGAAGTGGAAACAAGGCTCATTCAACCGGACAACGAGCGAACGGTTAAGGACACATTTGTGTTCGATGGAAAAGAGCACGAATTCACGCCCCCAACGCCGGCAAACGCCCCGCCGGCCAAGGGCAAGAGAACGGTCACCTGGCTACCGGATGGCAATGGCATACTAGTAAGCGAGGTGGTAACGACGGAAACGCCGAAGGGACGGCAACCACGCAGGTAACGAAGAAGTGGACGTTTACCAGTGATGGAGAACTAACGATCGCGCTTTATGTCGATGGGCCAAACGGCTCGTACGAAGCTAAACGGATCTTCACGAAGAAATAGTTTGGCCGCGGATTTACGCGGATGAAACGCGGATCGGAAAAGAATCCAAAAGCCTAGCTGGTTGTCTGTTGCTTTTTCAGATCCGTTTTTCATCCGCGTAAATCTGCGGCAAATTTATTCCGCTGCGATTTTGTAGGATGCCATCTCAGTCGCGTTGCGGACGAACAGACGCCCACCGGCAATCGCAGGATAGTTCCAGGTCTTTCCTTCAAGTGCGGTAAACCGGGCAAGCTCCGAGTATTCGGCAGGCGAAGCTTTCACGAGCGCGAGATCTCCAGTATCGCTCATAACGATCAAGTGACCACTCGCCAGGAGTACTTGCCCATAGCCGTAACGTCCGCCCTTCCATTTCCGCGCTCCCGTGTTTACGTCAACACAAGTCAAAATTCCCTCGTCCAGGCCGTAGACGTGGCCTTCATGAAGAACTGAGCTATTAAACTTGTTCTTCATGTTTATGTTTTCCCAGAGACTTCGCGCCGTGAAACTATTTCCGGCGCCCGTCACTTCAACGAGCGAAGCGCCTTTGCCATAGCCTGAAGAAATAAAGAATCGATTCTTATCGACTATGATGGGCTGCGAAACATTAATGCCCATATCCGTGTCCCAAGCCTGGCTCCATAAGAGCGCGCCGTTTTCCGGCGCCAGTCCGAAAACCCGCGAGGCGCTCACCACGAGAATCTGCCGCCGGCCAGCCAGAGTCACCAGCATTGGTGACACGTAAGCCTGCCGATCATTCTGCGACTTCCATACGGCTGCGCCCGTCAGCTTGTTATAGGCGACTACTGATTTGCCGTTGGTACCTCCCGGCAGCACGATTACCTTGTCGTCGACGATTAAAGGCGAGGCAGCCATTGCCCATGAAAGGTTTTCCGCCTGATTGTCAGTGAGAATATTTTTTGCCCAGTTTACGGCCCCGGTCTTCGCGTCGAGGCTGCGAAGCTCTCCGGTGGCGCCGAGGGCATATAGGCGGCCATCATCCCAGGTGGGGGTTGTGCGTGGCCCGTCTCCGGTCGTGTCGGAATACTCGGCATTCCAACCCTGCGCCCATAGTTCGCGGCCGGTGTTGATGTCGTAGGCGGCCACCACTTCCTGCCGTCGCCGCTGCTCGATCGTATAGGCGCGTCCGTCAGCTATCGTGAACGACGCATAACCCAGCCCGACCGGCTGCTTCCAGATTAGCGACAATCCTTGCGCCGGCCATTTCGTTAACACCGCCATCTCATCGTAGCGGCCGTCGCGATTTGGTCCGCGGAAATTAGTCCAGTAGTTGCGCATAGCGTGTGCAGAAGCAGTCTCGGATGAGCTTCCTGGGACTGGCGCGGCACCTTGTTGGCCCGCTTGCTGAGTCGGAGTAACACCGGCCACAGCTGGATTGTTGCCCGCAGGCTGCTGCATTGCCTCACGCTGCTGTTCCGCGCGATGTTGCTCCAACGCCGCATAATGGGCCTCGTTTGCGCTCGATTTGCTCCATGCCTTGTAAAGGAAGAAATATCCGGCGCCAAGCAATACGATCCCAAGCGAGGCAACCAGCTTCGTCCGGTTCGGCGTCTGGCGACGCGCCCAAAGTAGAACGAGTCCAACTGGAGGTAACAATAATGCGGCGGCAACCAGGGACGTAATTGACTGATGCCATGGGGTCGATTGTTGCGGTTCAAACATATCTACTCCTCCCGCGTTTTCCGATTTATTTCCAGGATCAACCTAGATTGATGAGTCTTGACCTTATTAATTAGACGAGTTGACCGGTAAAAATGTTCCAAAGCGGCTGCCCGATCGAAGAGCGGGGGCAAGCCCACCTTCCCAACCCTGAGACTGTCCCGGTGCTTCGCTGATTCCGGATTGAAAATTTTTCAAGCAATGATTAAAACTCAACTTTAATTCGCTCGTGGTCAGGAAGGCGGGCTTGCCCCCGCTCTTTGTCCGCCAAATCCACACGGGTTACCAACTATTGGTTTACGCCTTACCAACTTTGGTTCCGCGCCTCGCAAACTAACAGTTTGCACTCCAAAATCAACCGCCAATACAGTAGAGATTCTTTTCCCCGCGAATAAAAATGTTGCCATCAGCAACGGCGGGAGACGCATAAACAGGTTCGCCTACCGTGTTCGTGCCTAGTATTTCGTGTTTTGGTCCCGCCTTAATCACGAAGGTGTCGCCGTCTTCGCTGGTCATCAGAATTTTTCCACCAAAAGCGATCGGAGATGCGGTAAACGTCGCGGGTATCGGTGCGCGCCCGCCCTCATACTTGACTTCGCCGGTCCGCGCGTCAAGACACGTCAAGATTCCGCGATCAGTGGTCAAGTAGAGATAGTCGCCGTAAAGAATCGGCGAGGGGACATAAGCCGTACCCTTCGAATATTTCCACACCACGCTATCGACCAGATCGCCAGTACCACCGAGCTTGATAGCCATCGCGATCCTGGCTGGGAAGCCAGCGGAGATAAAAACCATTTCATTGTTGGCTACCGGAGAGGGAATGGCGTTGCTATCGACTCCCTTATGACGCCACAACTCCTTACCCGTCGCCGGCTCATAGGCAATCACCGCCTCGTTTCCGCTGGTGATCAGTTCGGCGCGCTTCGTCGTGTTAACAAGCAGTGGGGTCGCCCAGCTAACCTGGACTTTACGCGGGGTCCGCCAAACTTCTTTGCCGGTTTTCTTATTGACACCAACAATGAACGAGCGCTCACCGTTTTCTTCGTCACATTGCACAATAACCAGGTTGTGGTAGAGGATCGGAGAAGTGCCAGTACCCATTCCGGCCGTCGCGAGTTTGCCAAGATCAGCCTTCCAGGCAAGCTTGCCGTTCATGTCGTAAGCATAGAGACCTTCGCTGCCGAAGAAGGCATAGACATACTTGCCGTCGGTGGCCGGCGTCGAAGATGCGAACGAGCTCTTACGATGCCGATCGTCGTAAGGCGTACCCTCGAATGAAGTTTGCCCCCATAGAAATTTGCCTGTTTCCCGGCTGAGGCAAATAACTTGAAAAAGATGTTTGTGATCGGCGCCGACGCTATCTGGGTGAATATACTCTTTATCACCATCCATGTGCTTAACCGCCTTTGCGCCGGGAACAAGCGGGCCCTCAATCGCGGTGGTGAGGAAGATTTTATTTCCCCAAACGATTGGCGATGAATGGCCGCGACCGGCGATCGGTGTTTTCCATTTGATATTTTTGGTGGCGCTCCATGTCGTAGGTAGATCCTTCTCCTCAGAGATACCCTGCCCGGAAGGTCCTCTCCATTGCGGCCAACTGGTACCGGCAAAGGCGCCGGCCGAGTTTTCAAACAGCAACGTTGAGATAGCGATGATAACTAAGGCGATGCTGACGCGACTATAGAGTTTCAATTTCGATTCCTTTAAATGGGCCGGAAAAGTCTCATAAGCCAAGCCCGGTTGTCGTTGTTGGAAAAAATCTATTGTACTGTTTATTTCAACTCTCTGTGTGAACTCTGTGTGCTCTGTGTCTCAGTGGTGAATGGTTGCCGGCGATTATTCACCACAGAGGGCACAGAGGCTGCACAGAGAAGTTCTTACTAACTTCCCATTTTTGCTTTCGGCGTGACCGCCGGGCCAAACGCAAAGATGTGGTTGAGACCACGCACTATGATCAAGCCATCCGAAATGGCCGGACTGGCCATCATCACTTCGCCAACGCGATTTGTGGCAAGCAGCTCATACTTCGGTCCGGCCTTGACTACGAAAATGTCACCATCTTCGCTGGCGAGATAAATCTTGCCATCGGATGCTACCAGCGACGCTGTGAACGCTCCACCCTTGCCTCCAAGTCGCTCCTGATAAAGCCGATCGCCATTGTCTGCGTTATAGGCAGTCAATACACCTTGATTGGAACATGTGTACAAAACATCATTGTAGACCACCGGAGTGGGCATGTAGGGCCCGCCACGCTGTTTGCTCCAGGCAATGAACGTGTTGGAACTGGCGCCATCTTTCAGTGAGATATCGCCGGTGGCGCCGGGTCTAATGGCATAGATCGGTTGGATTGGCGCGTAGCCGCTGGTGACATAGATCAGGTCGCGCGCTACAAATGGCGTCGGGGTCGTAAGCTCTGAATTAGGCGTGAGACGCCATAGTTCACTGCCGGTCGCCGGATCGTAGCCGCGGATAGCTTTCGAACCGTTAGTGATCAGTTCAGCCCGCGTTTTGCCTTCGTAGATTGTCGGCGTGCCCCACGAAGAAATCTCCTCGCGCGGTGTCTTCCAGACCAACTTACCGTTCTTTAAGCTATACGCCGCGATGAACGAATCCTTCTGAATGTCCGCTTGAACAATAACCAGATCACGATAGATGATCGGCGAACTGCCGTGCTCCCATTGGTAATCAGGATCGTAGAACCAACCCGAGTCGAGTACTCCGATATCCTGCTTCCATAAAAGCTTGCCATTCAGATTGTAGGCATAGAGACCATGCGAACCGAAGAGGACGACAAGATACTTACCATCAGTCGCCGGCGTGGAATCTGAGTGCGTTGACTTTGGGTGTCGCTTAACCTTCGGCAGCCCTTCGTAAGCAACCCGCTCCCAAAGTATTTTGCCGGTCAGCTTGTCGAGCGCATAAACCTTCCAGGTGTGTTTGGGATCATCTTTGACTGGTGCTACATCACCATAGAGCCCGTAGCGCGTCTCGTCCTTCGCGCCACTGGTCACGGCCGTAGTCACAAAAACCTTGTTCCCCCACACCACCGGACTCGAATGTGCGAGGCCAGGTATCGCGACCTTCCAGCGAGTGTTGACTGACTTCTCTGCGTCCCACGCGACTGCAGCTGAGCGCCCTTCGACAACACCAGCGGCGCCGGGGCCACGAAACTGGGGCCAGTTCTGAGCCTTAACGCCAACGGCGATCACGCACAGGCAAAAAAAGCATAGTGCGAGCCTTTTCATCGGAATCCCTCTAAAGGTCCTTTGATAAGTTTGCTTGTCAGTACCATCTGCGGTAGCGGATGGGTCCTGGCATTGATTTCTTGTCAATACCATCTGCCGTAGCGGATGGATGCTGGCTGCGATACTACCGAATCCGTTTGATTCTTTGTCAGTACCGCCTGCGGTAGCGGATGGGTCCTGGGCTGCGACACCACCCACCCGCTACCGCAGGTGGTACTGACAGTAAACACTGTACACGCGTCTACTCACGGCTGCTTCGTTTCCACAACGCGCTTCAGCTGCGTTGTGATTTGTCCTCGTTTTAATTCCAGGCCCGTGGGGTTATCCGCGTCGAGATTGAAGTGAACGAGAGTGCCATCGAAGGCGAGTGGTCTGAAATTGGTATCGTCGATCGGGATCAGAGCGAACGGCCTTTGTCCCGTCGGCGCGGCAGAAAGTCTCCCGTTGGTAAGCGTGATCGCTACCTCAGTGCCCGCTTCGTCCTTGTACCTGCCGACGTAAGACTGGAGCTTCGCGGCTTCGACTTCAGGCGGCGGCAAAGCCCCCGCCTTCTTAAGCATCTCCGCAATCTCGATCTTGTCTTTGTCGTCAGTCGCAATAACAAGAGCCGGGGTAAGGGTCTCCGCCTTCAAGGCTCCGCTCGCCAAAGCGATCTTGACGAGAGACGGCTTCCCCTCTCTTACACCGGTCATCAACACCTCGCTGGCGCTGCGCGGATCCTTCTGGAGAAGTGCAGTCACCACGTCTACGTGATTGCTATCGAGAGCCCAGGTCATGGCGGTAGCGCCGTAAAAGGTGTCCTTGACCGTGACGTCGGCCCCGCGCGCCAGCAGGAGCTTTACGATCTCAATGTGACCGCGCTCCGCGGCCTTGAAGAGGGCTGTAGTGCCGTAGCGAAATTTCGCATTGACATCGGCCCCTTGGTCGAGAAGAGAAGTAACCGCAGCCAGATCACCTTTGCGAACCGCCTCCCAAAATTGATCGTTAAGCTCCTGCTTGGGAACCTGGCTAAGCGTCACTACGGAAGTAAACAGCAAAATGAAAGGCAGAAGGAATTGGGGTATAACTTTCATAAGACGTCTCCGCGCTTTCAGACTTTCGCATTTGAATGCTAAATTCAATTAGTTGACGCAAAGAAAAAGTGAATCACTGCAACTCGAATTTACCTATTGTACATCTTTAGAGTTGCACTAGTTCAGGCTTTTAGTTTCATTTATCAATCTCCGTATCTCTTGACCAAGAGGTTCGAACGAAAATCCAAAATGACTAAACTTATTTCCATTTTTTTGAACCCCATTTTTTTGAATCTTTGTCTCCTTCTTTTCCTGGCCACCTCCGCGCCGGCAAGCGACTGGGCTGAGTGGCGAGGTCCGGCGCGTGATGGTGTGTCTATGGAGAAAGGTCTACCTGCCGCCTGGTCGCCTGCGGGACAAAATCTGGCCTGGAAAGCTCCTTACGGCGGACGTTCAGCGCCGATCGTCATGGATAATCGAGTTTACCTGCAAAACACAGCGGGCAAAGGTGAGTTGGAGCAGGAACGCGTCATGTGCTTCAACGCCGATACCGGAAAACTTATCTGGGAACACCGTTTTAATGTCTACCTGAGCGACGTTCCTCCGCATCGGGTCGGATGGGCCTCACCCGCAGGCGACCCTTCCACCGGCAACGTTTACGCATTGGGAGTCGGTGGAACGCTCCTCTCGCTCTCGCGCGAAGGAAAGGTCTTGTGGGAGCGTTCGCTCGGCGAGGACTTCGGATTGTTGACCACACACGGCGGACGCACAGTGTCGCCGATCATCGACGGCGACCTCGTAATCGTGAGTGGCGTGGCCTTCGTTTGGGGCGAGCACGGACGCGGGGCGCACCGCTTCATGGCCTTCGACAAGCGAACGGGCGAGACGATGTGGATTAGCGCGCCCGGCGGACGTCCATATGACACTACCTACGCGCCGCTCGTCATCGCCAATGTGAATGGCACGCGCCAGTTGATTGAGGGCGCGAGCGACGGAATGGTTCACGCAATCAAACCGCAGACAGGCGAGCCCATCTGGAAATATGAAATATCGAAGCGCGGCATCAATTCCGGCGTCGTCATGCACGGTAGGAACGTGATCGTGACGCATAGCGAGGAGAACATTGACTCGACGGAGATGGGGATGATTGCTGCCGTTGATGCGACGGGACGGGGCGAGATCAAGAAAGAGCAGGTCAAGTGGAGCAGGTACGGCTGGATGGGCGGCTTCTCGTCGCCAGTCATTGACGGCGATCGCGTCTACCAGGTCGACAACAGCGCGAACCTCGGCGCGTTCGACCTCAACACCGGCCAGCCACTCTGGCGACTCACCCTCGGCACCGTCCAGAAGGCTTCGCCTGTCCTCGCGGACGGCAAACTCTACGTAGGGACAGAGAGCGGCAAGTTCTTCATTCTGAAACCCTCGCGAACGGGTTGCGAGATCCTCGATCAGAAACAGCTCGGCACGGAGCAACAGCCGGAAGTGATCATCGCTTCAGTCGCCGTCTCAAACGGTCGCGTCTACATGGTGACCGATTCGAACCTTTATGCAATCGGCAAGAAAGCGACTCATTCGACTTCTGCTCCAACGAACGCGCCTGGCGCAAACGTGGTCTCGGCAAACGCCGCGGCTACGCCCACTCACGTACAAGTCGTTCCCACCGAACTCGTGCTTGAAGCCGGCGACAAGGTGAACTTCCGCGTCCGGCTGTTCGATGACCACGGCAATTTTATTCGTGAAGAGAAGTCGGCCGAATGGTCACTCGACAAGTTGAAGGGCACGATGGAAAAGGGTCAGTTTGTCGCGGCGTCGGACGGTGGATGGCAGGCGGGATCAGTGAAGGCCAGCGTCGGCGGTGTAACCGGCGCCGCGCGCGTACGAATCGTTCCGCCGCTACCCTGGAGCGAGAGCTTCGACGAATTGGCGCCGAACAGCGTGCCCGCAACCTGGACAAACACGTTGACCAAGTATGTCGTGCGTGAGGTGGACGGCAACAAGGTGCTCGTGAAGACCACCGAGGGCTCTTCGTTACTCAGTAGAGCGCGCGCTTATATGGGGCCTTCTGATTTGTCCAATTACACCGTCGAGACCGACATTAATGCGACGCTAAAACGGAGGCAGCAGGGTGATGCTGGAGTAATCGCGCAACGTTACGCACTTGTTCTCTACGGCAACGGCCAGAAGCTGCGAATTGAGGAATGGCAGCCGGAGACGGCTCGTACCGTGACGGTTCCTTTCGCGTGGAACGCGGATGCGTGGTATCACATGAAATTCACAGTCGATAATTTACCAGACGGCAAAGTGCGCGCGCGCGGCAAAGTATGGCCGGTGGGTGAAGCCGAGCCTGCCGCGTGGACGATCGAAAGGATCGATCCGATTGGAAACCACCAGGGCAGTCCGGGCATCTTTGGCAACGCTCCCGCGGAAATCTTTTTTGACAACCTGAAGGTGTATGCGAATAAGTGAGCAGTGGGCAGTGGGTAGTGGGCATGGGCAGAAAGCAGCAGGCAGTAAGCAGAAGGCAGACAAACCAACAAACGTATAGAAGGAATAGATTTTAAATGACGATTAATGAAAACAAAAGGAATCTATCTGGCCGAAGGTCGTTAACGATAGCAGTTGCTTTGTTCGCAATCGGCCTACTGCCTACTGCCTACTGCCTTCTGCCTTCTGCTTCCGCATCCGATCCCGGCGGCGGCGATTGGCCCATGTGGGGCGGAACTCCTGATCGCAACATGGTCTCTAAGATGAAGGGATTGCCCATCACCTGGGACACCAAGACAAAGAAGAACATCAAGTGGGTTGCCCAGTTGGGATCGCAGTCTTACGGAAACGTTGTGGTCTCAGGTGGCATGGTTTTTGTCGGCACAAACAACGAGGGTATGCGGGATCCGAACGTCAAAGGCGACAAAGGCGTGCTGATGGCCTTCCGAGAGTCGGACGGGGCGTTCATGTGGCAGATGGTCCACGATAAACTTGTCGCCGGTCGCGTCAACGACTGGCCCTATCAGGGTCTTGCATCATCGCCGCTGGTCGACGGCGACCGCATCTATTACGTCTCGAATCGCGCTGAACTCATGTGCCTGGATACGCAGGGTTTTCGCGACAAGGAAAACGACGGACCAGTCACCGATGAGAAATTGACCGGAGAATTTAACGCAGACGTGGTGTGGAAGTTTGACATGATGGAAGAGGTCGGCGCACTGCCGCACAACCTGGCGAACTCGTCGCCGGTAATGTATGGAGACCTTATATTCATTGGCACGTCGAATGGACAGGATGAAAGCCACGTCAACATCCCCGCGCCTAAAGCGCCAGCTATCATCGCCGTCAACAAAAAGACGGGTAAGCTTGTCTGGGAAGACAACTCGGTAGGCGATCGAATCCTGCACGGACAGTGGTCTGCGCCAGCCATTGGAAAGATCGCGGGCGTCGATATGCTCGTGCACGCGCAGGGCGACGGCTGGGTCCGCGGCTATGAACTTCCTGCAGGGAAAAAGCTTTGGGAGTTTGACACAAATCCGAAGGATTCCGTCTGGCCCAAAACGCGAAACGAACTTATCTCAACACCGGTCATCTACGAAGACAAGGTATACATCGCCAACGGGCAGGACCCAGAGCACGGCGAAGGGCCCGGTCACCTCTACTGCATCGACGCAACCAAGCGTGGTGACATCACTGCCACCGGAATGGCTTGGCACTACAACAAAATCCGCCGCTCCGTTTCAACGGCCGCCATCAAAGACGGGCTCGTCTACTATCCCGACTACAGCGGCTTCCTGCATTGCCTGGACGCCAAAACCGGAGACGTATACTGGACGCACGATCTTTTTGCCGCGGTTTGGGGATCGCCCATGCTCATAGATGGAAAGATCTACCTCGGAGATGAAGATGGCGACGTACTAATCACGCAGGAGGGCAAAACAAAAAAAGTAATCGCCGAAATCAATATGGGCAGCTCTGTCTATTCTACTCCCGTGCCTGCGAATGGTGTTCTCTACATTTCGAATCGTAATCAGCTTTACGCGCTGGCAGAAACACCTGCGGCAAAACCAGCGGCGGCGGCGAAATAAAAGGTGAGTCTGAACAGGTTTGAGTGTGAGCAGGCAGCGGGCGCAAGCCCGTCTTCCCAACCTTGAGCTGACCGAAGTTTCGTGGTGGTCCTTGATCGAATGGCTTTCAAGGCAAAACCATTGAACCAATCTCTCAGGTTAGGAAGGTGGGCTTGCCCCCGCTCCTGGCTCGAGTAAATCTAGAACCACTCAAGCTATTCCAATGAACACCTTCGATTACCAACCTCAGACTCGCGTGGTCTTCGGCCCCGGCGCCATCATACGCCTTGGCGAGTTGGCTCATGAGTTGAACTTTCGCAAGACTTTACTCGTAGCCGATCGCGGCCTCGTTAAGTCTGGACATGTTGCCGAAGCCTTGACGCCGTTGCGCGAGAGCGGCATTGAAGTTGTTGAGTTTCACGAGTTCGACGTTAACCCTGACACGCGGATGGTCGAAGCGGGCCGTGGCTTTGCTGCACGTCTAAATATCGATTCGGTTATTGCGCTGGGCGGCGGCAGTTCTCTTGACTGCGCCAAAGGGATCAATTTCCTCCTTAGCAACGGCGGCAGAATGCAAGACTACCACGGGTACGGCAAAGCAAGTCGGCCCTTACTGCCAATGATCGGCATACCCACTACTGCCGGAACTGGAAG
>DASWDX010000480.1:0-7726 GCA_036395055.1 Pyrinomonadaceae bacterium
GCCAGTTGGCCCAGAGCGCGCAACTTATCGGCCCGCGCGGCCCGTTCGCGCTCTTGTTTCTGCTCGGTGATGTCCCGGGCAATACCCAGGACGCCGGTTGTGTGGCCTTCGACCACCAGCGGGGAATTGTCGACTCGCGCATAGCGGAGTTTTCCGTCACCGGAAAAATAGCGCATTTCATAAGTTTGCGGCTGGCCCTTCATGGCAGCCTGCAGTTTATCGCTGACGAGTTCGCGATCTGATTCGTAAACCAGGTCGCAAACAAGATGGCCAATAAACTCTTCGCGCTTCAAGCCAAGCGCTGATAGCGTCGCGCTGTTACACCACTTAAATCTGCCGTCCATATCTACAGCATAAATCGACTCGCGAGCGCTCTCCAGGATGTTTGTAAGCAGAGACTGGTGCTCGCGGGCGACCGCCTGCACCTTGCGTAGTTCCGAAAGGTCGCGAGCGGTGCAAACTGCGGCTGTCACCGCACCGGCCTTGTCCACGACAGGTTCAATTGAAACCAAAATGGGCCGGTCGAGCCGGTCAGGGGTTACCTCTATGGTAACGCTGCGGCCTTCTTCAATTGCCTTTTCGACGACGCAATCTGAATTTTCTGATGTGGCGCGAAGAATATCGCAACATCTGCTGCCCAACAGGTCACGTGGGTTTGATGCTTCCAGCACCGCCCCGGCGCGGTTGACACGTTTGAGCAGACCATCGCGATCAAATATGAATATCCCGTCAGACATTGCATCGAAAGTGGTTTCCCATTCCGATTTGCCCTTCGCTACCATTTCGAAGAGCTCAGCTTGTGCCATACCAATCGCCAACCGTTCGGCGACTGAATCGACCAAAGACAACTCGTCTTCAGACCAGGGGCGAAGACGATCTGTTTGATGGATGCACAACACGCCGCGGAATAGTCCTTTGACAATCAACGGATAGGCGATTTGAGATTGAACATCCACCAGGCGTGCGTGCTTTCTAACAGCGGCACTGACATCTGCGGGTCCTTCGTGGTAATTCAATGAGTCGGCAATGACAAGCGGTTTCGCACTCCTTAACAAATGTTGCCCAACCGGGTCGTCGTAGCTATCGTGGAAAGTGCTTATACTCTTGCAGCCCGGAGCTACGTACTCGTGCTCGATCGGTGAAATGGGATTATCGGGGTCATAAAGGTGCATGTGAACGCGGGAAGCACCAAGTGCGAGTCCAAGTTCTCGAGTCGCCGTACTCAAGACTTCAGGAAGGCTAAGCGAAGCTCGTATGGCCATAGTCACGTTGTTAACCAACACTTCGCGTTTCGAAGTGGCTTCCGCCTTCTGAAACAGCTCTGCCTGGCGAATGGCGATGCCTGTTTGATCGGCGACGGCTTTGGCAAGAGCTATGTCTGATTCACTCCAATGACGCAGCTCGCGTGTGGTCGAGAGGGCAAAAGCAGCCGTAACCTCGTCGCCAACCCGAATGGCGACGTACATGATCGATCGCACGCCCGCCTTCGACAGAATGCGCTCATAAACGTTTGCTATGCGCACATCGTGGGCGGCATCATTAAAGCAAAGTACGCCTTTTTCATCGAGCGATTCGATTAATGCGCGCAAGTCTTCCAACGGGAAGTTAGCTGCGGCCGGGAGAACGCCCTCGGCATGATATTCGGCCGTGTTCATGGCCCGGTTTCCGGTTTCGTCCTTGATGAACAAGGAACACCGATCGGCGTTCAGGTAGGACCCGAGCTCGTTAACAGCCGTACGGAAGATCTCTGAACTATGCAGGGAGCAGCGTATGGCTTGCGAAATGCGATGTGTCATCGCTTCGCGTTGAGACTGCTGGGCCAGGGCTTCTTCAGAGCGTTTGCGTTCCGTGAGATCGCGACCCACCCCTTGCACGCCGACGGGTTTCCCTTCTTGATAGATGAGTCGCGTACTCACTTCCAGCCGGAGACGGCGACGATTCTTACTAAGGAGTTCCAGCTCATAGATCGTCGCGCCCTTCTGATCAGTTTTCTGGGTAATCATCTGCCGAGCGATGTTCACATATTCCGGCGCGAGCACGTCCCCGATATTCATCTGTAAGGCTTCTTCACGGCTGTAACCCGTCAGCTGCTCGCCACTTCGATTCAGTGAGGTGAAGTTTCCCGCAAGGTCGTGCGTGTAGATGATGTCATTGGCGTTCTCAAAAAGTTCACGATAACGTTCTTCGTTTTCCTGCAATGCTTTTTGCGCTTTGCGATTCTCGGTTATATCAGTAGCCACGCCGATAACACCGATTACATTGTCGGCATCATCCGTCAACGGCGAATAGCGCGCTTCGAACGTAAGTTCGCCAACATCGACTGCCCGCGAAAATGTCTCGCCGGCAAGTGCGCGGCGGATATTCGTGAGCACCTCGGGATTGTCGGCATAGATGTCGAAAACCGATCGGCCGACCATTTCACCTGACTTCCAACCCAGTGCTTTTAGTCCTTCACCTTCCGACAAGGTGAAGATGCCATTTTGATCGAGGGCAAAAAGTATGAGGGAAGCACTACTAACGACTGTGCGAAGGCGTGCCTCAGTCTGCCGCAACGCCTCACGTCCACGGCGCTTTTCAGTTACATCCCGAATTACTGCCTGCACCGCAGGCTTTCCGCAAAATAGGAAAGGCATTCCGGCAACCTCAACATCGATCACCTCTCCGTTGAGCTTAATGTGCTTCTGTTCATTGAGTGGCGTTGCTGAACCTAATTCCTCAATCTCGCGGATCCCTCTCTGAGCCATCTCCCGCGAATCCGGATGAACGACATCTAATATGGGCTTGCCAATCAATTCTTCAGGAGTCGATGCCCCCCAAAGCTTTTGCGCCGCAGGATTGATGTAAACTAATCTGCCTTCACTGTGAACGACGATCGCTTCCGGCGAAAGTTCTACCAACCGGCGATACCGTTCTTCGCTTTCTCTTAGTGCTGCCTCGGCAAGCTTTTGCTCGGTGATGTCTCTGACGACGCCGCGGATGGCGGTTGGGCGCCGCTGGCGATCGCGCTCAATTGTAATGACGCCCTCAAGATATCGTCCGTTGTCTTCGGCATCCTTTAGATGATAGGTCGATCGCAGCGGTGAATCGCTGGCAACCTTTTTTGTCTCCTGAATATCCCGCGCTGCTGACTCGGAACCAATCAACTTGCTGAGATGCCCCCCGACAATGTCTTCAGCAGATTTGCCAAAAAACCTGGCTCCCGCAGCGTTGATGCTTGTAATAACTCCATCCATGTTGCGAGTGTAGATAATGTCTGCTGCCTGTTCGACAATCTCTCTATAGTGCTTTTCTACCCGACGACGCTCGGCGAGTCTCGCAACCTTGACTAGCAATTCCTCGTTACGAAACGGAACTTCCAGGTAGTCGTCGGCGCCCGCTGTCAAACCTGCGATACTGTCTTCCACACTATTGCGATTGCCGCTGATCAGAAGAACAGGAATATCAGCGGTCCTGGGCTCTTTCTTGATTCGGCGGCAAAGCTCGATACCTTCGAGGACAGGCATCACCACATCACTGATCACAACGTCGGGCTCAAAAGAGGTTAGGAGTTCGAGTCCGCTCCCGCCGTCGCCGGCAGATGCGACTTCGTACCCTTCGTTTTCGATAAGTTCGATGAGAAGCGCGCCAACTTTGTGATCGTCATCTACGATCAGCACTCGGCACTTTTCTGAAGAGGCTTTAATCATGTTGATGAGTTTGAGGCAGCCAGTTGGGATTGACGGCGTGTCGGAGGCGGCATTGCTGGCAATTGGGAGAGGAAGGGAAAAAGACTCGTTAATCCTGGGCAACCCGTAAGCGCGTAAGCTTAGGAATTGCGGCTCTTGACTAAACCGCGCCACGCAGTATAACAAGGTTGGCACGAGTTTGTCATGGGATTAAATCCGCAAAAAGCCACGATTTGCCTGCAACAACGAATCTTAAGGAGTGGACCGCCTTCTGGCAGGTAATTCTCGGTCGGCGGTCTTGGCGAAGTAGCCTGGGCGGTAATTTAGTTTGAGCTTCTGCTTTCGCAGCTCGGGATCTATTACTTCAATCTGAATCTTACGATATGAGCCATCCCGCGCCTTGTTTGAAGGCGAGTAGGCGACAAGATATTGTTCCCGCAGATCGCGCTGAATCTGTGCAAAGGCGCTTCTCAACTCGCTTTCGCTCCGCGGAAAGTAGGCTCGGCCGCCGGTTTGTTCGGTAATTTTTCGCAGAGAGCCCATATCGACACCACCTTGATAACTGTCACCTATACCGATGGCGTAGACAAGTGCGTCCGCCTTTTGTGCGCGTTCGATCGCCTCATGCATCTTCACTTGACTGATTGTGTCCTCACCGTCAGTCAGAAGAATTATTGTGCGGCGCACGTGGTCAGCGGATGCTGCCAGGAGATCATTGGAGGACGCCCAAACGGCATCCCAAATTGCAGTAGAGCCAGCCAGTATTTGATTCTGGTCCGAAATCGGTGGCGTACCGCCGACGACCACGCCGCCGCCGATGTAGCCGGAAGGCGGCACAAACTCAACCCGATCGATAGCCCGACGCAGACGATCGAGATTTCCCGTGAACCCTTGTTCCAGCGTAACCTCACCGGTAAACGAAACAATTGCCGCCTCGTCTTTGTCGGGACGCATCACTGCTTCAACGAAAGAACGCGCCGCGGCTTTCTCGTCCGGCAGTGTGCGTTCTTCTGAGCGACTCGTATCGATCAGTATGGCTATCGAGAGAGGTAAATCGAGATTCTGTTGAAACGTGAATATTTCCTGAGGCTGACCATCCTCCAGTATTTGAATATTTTCTTTCTTGAGGTTGTCGATAAAACGTTTGTTGCTGTCGGCGGCAGTGAAGAAGATACTGGTCAGGTTAGTTTCGACACGAACGACCTCGTCTGATTCTTGCGGACTTTCTTCTTTGGGAGCAGGCGGCGTGGGTGACGGAGCGGCCTGTTCAGAATTAGTTACTCGCCTTGTGCGGGACTTCTCAGGACCAGGGGTGCCCTGAGTCTGTGCAAACATCTTCGCCGGCACTGCAGAACCGGCCAGCAGCGCGACTGCCAGGCCAGGGATCAACACGAAATTTCTTATTGCTCGATTAGCCATCTTTTGCTTTACGGCCTAACGCTGTCTGCTTTTGCCGTGTACCCATGCTTTGTTCGCACCTTCAGATCTTTTCGACCTTCGGCAAGTTTGACTTCAACCTTACGAAAGCTGCCATCGTAACGATCATTAAGCGGTTTGTAAGTAACCAGATATTGAGCGCGAAGCTCTTTGGAAATCTTATTGAATGAACGCTCGAGGGAAAGCATGTCGCCAGTGAAAAACGCCACTCCGCCGGTTTCTTCAGCCAGCGTTGTCAACTCGCGGTCCTTCTTATCCTTGATTTCTCCAGCCTCAACGCCTGGAACGGTAGACACGAAGCCAGCTTTCGTGGAGATCGCGAAAATTGTTGTTTCCGTACGCTGAGCGATATCGATGGCATCGCGGAGGTTAGCGCGGCTGTAGGTATCCTCTCCATCAGTGATGACCACGAGAACGCGCCGGCCTGCAACCGTTCGCAGCTTCTCGTCGCAGAATTGCCAAACAGCATCAAAGAGGGCTGTTTGATTTCCGGTAGTCTTAATACTCGACACCGCGCGATCCAAAAGATCAAGTTTGCTGGTGAAGTCTTGACGCAGATTTATCTCATGATCAAAAGTGGCAAAGAGGACTTGATCTTTTCGTGCTCGAACTACGGTCTGCATAAAATTCATCGCAGACTCTTGTTCAAACTTGAGTTTGCCAGCCGTCGAGGGAGACGTGTCCATCAGGACTGCTATATATACGGGCAACGATTGGCCGAGATCATCTGAGAACGTTTCGATCTGTTGCTGCACTCGGTCTTCGAGAATGACGAAATCCTTTTGGGTGAGCCCGGGAACAAATTGACCTTTCTTATCAACCACAGTAATAGGAAGCCTAACGCGGCGGATGAAGATTTTCTCTGACTGATCGTCCTGCTCATTGGCAGCCGGCGGCGGCGTTGGCCTGGGCTTTTCTTGTTGCGCACGGACTATTTCCGTCGTCGTCAGGAAAAGCGTAAGCAGTAATAGCCGCGCCAAAAAATGGGGAAAACAATGCTTCATATGGAATCTGTGATTTGCCGTGTTTCCGACTGTTGGAGACCTGCGCTTTGATGCCCTGTCAACTCGGCCCCGTTGCCCTAAGAGCCAGGACTACTGCAATTGGCTTGTCAGCATTATAAGACCATATATGCGGAATCGAGCAAACCGACGCAAACGCATGCATTGATCGTATTTTTCGATTCGCCACCAGGCGGCTGAATGGCCAACGCGAATAACACGCTAAGATTTGTCAGATTGTCTCCGCGTTTCAAGTTCTTCCAGCAGCTGAGTTAGCTGCGCGGGCAAGGGCGCGACGAAATGCACTTGTTTGCCAGTGTGCGGGTGTCGAAAGCCTAACTGCTCCGCGTGAAGAAACTGTCGCTTCAGC
The DNA here is from genome assembly GCA_036395055.1 of Pyrinomonadaceae bacterium. Lineage (GTDB taxonomy): Bacteria > Acidobacteriota > Blastocatellia > Pyrinomonadales > Pyrinomonadaceae > PSRF01. The sequence goes on from DASWDX010000480.1 coordinate 6,474, forward strand.
TTGCGAATGTGTGCGCGCAACTGAGCGTCCTGGACGTTATTGTCCCGACCGCTACCGTAAAGTTCATCGCCCACCACCGGATGTTTTAACCAGGCCAGGTGAACCCGAATCTGATGAGTTCGTCCAGTTTTCAGTTCCACGTCGAGAAGCGTAAACGAATCATAACTCCGCCGAATCTTATAGAGCGACAGAGCTCCACGCCCGCCCGGGACAATCGCCATACGTGTTCGATTGCGGGGGTCGCGCGCGATCGGCTGTTCGATGCGACCACCGTCTTTTACCACGCCGTAAACTAATGCAGCGTAACTCTTAAAAACTTCTCGCGCGCGAAATTGGTCTGCCAGGCTTTCGTGATCCGATTCCGTTTTGGCAACAACAAGCAAACCTGAAGTGTCCTTGTCTAAACGATGCACGATGCCAGGTCGGATTGAGTTGGTATTCGATAGCTGTTGAAAATGATAGGCAAGCGCGTTGGCAAGTGTTCCGGAATAGACCCCCGCCGCTGGGTGTACTATTAGCCCGGCGGGCTTGTTAACCACGATAAGGTGGTCATCTTCGAAGACGATTTCGAGCGGAATGTTTTCCGGGGTAAAGTTGGTGGCAGGCGCGGGCGTTAGTTCAACTTCTACTTTGTCTTTTGCAGAAACCTTGTAAGACGGCTTTGCAACTCTTCCATTGACCAGGATGTCGCCCGCTTCGATCAGGCGTTGCAAGCGAGCCCGGCTCCAACTGTCGACATGCCTGGCGAGATAAGCGTCGAGGCGCATGCCGGCATCCGTTTCATTGACTTCGAGCGTCAGAGTTTCATTCTCGGCAGAAGCGGAGAGATCTGTCTGGTCGGTTAAATCCATTGAGAGATACTTTAAACGCAAATTACGCAAAGAACGCGCAAAGGCCGCAAAGTTCCACGGTAATCCAGAGGATTCTTTGCGAACCTTTTGCAAAATGTTTGCGCTCTGTGGTGTTTAGACTACCGGCGCTTTCTTAGCCATTCTTCTCTTCAAACTCTTTCATGAAAGCAACCAGCGCGTCTACACCCGTAAGGGGAAAAGCGTTGTAGATTGAAGCGCGAATGCCACCCACCGACCGGTGTCCTTTCAAACCATCAAGGCCCTGCGCGGTTGCTTCCGTAGTGAATTTCTTTTCGAGCTCTTCCGAAGGAAGGCGAAAAGTCACATTCATGATAGAGCGCGAGTCGGCATCAGCATGTCCGCGATAAAATTCCGTTCCGTCGATAGCGTCGTAAATTAGCT
>DASWDX010000481.1:0-2674 GCA_036395055.1 Pyrinomonadaceae bacterium
GGTTTGGGCAACAACTCTCTAAGTTGCTCGCTGCAGAATGGCCCAAAGTTTATGTGCCCGCGGCGCTGACATTGATCGTCGTAGCAGGATCGGTCATCACGTCCGTGAAAGCTGCACCACATTTCAGGCTCTACACGAACATTCTCGGAGGCGGCGAAGCCAAACGGGGTTACTACTTTCCACACGATGAGTTCTACGATGCCAGCATTCGCGATGTGATGATTGAGATCGCCAGCCGCGCCGCACCCGGCGCGAAAGTCGCCAGCGAAACTCCGGGACTCGCCTCTTATTACGCGCAACGTGCCAACCAACCCGATCTGGTTTGCGTCCAGCTTTCCGATCCAAACGCTTTACAGCAACTACGCGAGGGAGACTTTGTGATCGACGCCCGTGGCCGCCGCTATTTTAGCAATGAGGTGGTCCTTGCGGCGCTCGAGCAGTCAGCCACTCCCACGTTTACGATTTCACTTGGCAACGTGCCTTCCGCGTCCGTCTATGTGCTTGACAAGAAATCGCTGGACGCTGTCCTCGAAGCCGCGAGTCACTTGACGCCGCTGACCAGAAGTTTTCAGCCGCTGCGGGCCGCGTCTGGTAACGACTAAACGCTGGTGTACCTTGCTCGCTTCAATATAATCTCCACCTTCCGTCCAGCTCTTCTGAAAAAACAGGAGGTTCAGTTTTGAAAAGACTAATCATCGCGACAGTTTTTCTTTGCTCCCTGGTCGCCTTCTCGCTCGCTCAAGCCCAAAGGCAGTTCACCCTTGAACAAGTGATGAGCCCGCCCTTTCCTTCGACCCTCGTTGCTGCTCCGGTCGGCGGCAGCATCGCCTGGGTGCAGATTGCGAAGGGCGTGCGAAATGTCTGGGTAGCGAGTCCACCGGGATACATTGGTAAACAATTGACCTCCTACACCGAGGACGATGGTGAGGAACTTGGCGAGCTGGTTTGGACGGCAGACGGCAAGGCAATTGTTTTCACGCGCGGCGGAGATCTCGACAACTTTGGAGAGAGCCCAAATCCACGTAGCGCTCCGGAGGAACCAAAACAACTGCTGTGGATCGTGGCGCTCGACGGCAAGCCACCGCGTCAATTAGCTGAGGGACACTCAGCCGCAGTCTCACCGAAAGGCTACGTCCTCGCTTACATTTCCAAGCGAGAGATTTGGTCGGCCAGGATTGACGGCAGTGAGAAGCCTGCTGCGCTCGTTCAGTCAAAAGGGCGACCCGATTCTATTCGCTGGTCACCCGACGGTTCGAAGTTAGCCTTCATCAATGGCCGAGGAGACCACAGCTTCGTTGGCATCTACGATCTAGCGGGGAAAACTGTGCGTTATCTCGACGCGAGCGTGGATCGCGATAGCGAGCCCGTTTGGTCACGTGACAGTAAACAAGTGGCATTCATCCGTATTCCTGCTTCGCGCGAGGCAGCGGCGTTTGCGCCCAAGCGTAGCGGCGAGCCATGGTCAATTCGCGTTGCCAATGCTGACACGGGAGTAGGACGTGAAATATGGAACGCAGACAAGGGCAAGGGCAGCGTGTTCAGAAATATTGTTGCCGACGATCAACTTGTCTGGTCGGCAGATAATCGAATCGTTTTTCCCTGGGAAAAAGACGGCTGGACACACCTCTATTCGGTTTCTTCGTCGGGCGACTTGAACAAAGCGACTCTCCTTACGCCTGGAGAGTTCGAGGTTGAGCATGTGACCGCCAGCGCAGATAGAAAAGAGATTATCTATTCTTCGAATCAAACCGATATTGATCGTCGATACCTCTGGCGCGTACCCACAGCAGGAGGAAAGCAGGCGACGGCAGTAACCGCGGCGATATTAGGTAGCGGAATCGAGTGGTCGCCGGTTGCAACCAGCGATGGGAAGGCAATTGCCTTCTTCCACTCAGACGGAAAACGTCCCGGTCGTGCTGCGATTCAGGTGGACGCCCAAAGTACACGCGACCTCGCGCCCGACACGATTCCCTCTGAGTTTCCGGAAAATGCGTTGGTGGAACCGCAGCAAGTGATTTTCGATAGTGCCGACGGCATGAAAATTCATGGCCAACTGTTTCTGCCCGCGAACCTCGACAAGACTAAGCGCCATCCGGCGATTCTGTTTTTTCATGGCGGCTCGCGACGGCAGATGCTGCTGGGTTGGCATTATATGTACTACTACCGCAACGCTTATGCGATGAATCAGTATCTCGCCAATCATGGCTACATCGTGTTGTCTGTAAACTACCGCAGCGGAATTGGCTACGGCATGGAGTTTCGCGAAGCTCTGAATTACGGAGCGACGGGCGGCAGCGAATTCAACGATGTAATGGGCGCCGGAATCTATATGCGCAATCGTCCGGATGTCGATGCTAAACGAATTGGACTGTGGGGCGGTTCATACGGCGGCTACCTGACCGCAATGGGACTCGCGCGCGCTTCCGATCTTTTCGCTGCGGGCGTAGACATGCACGGCGTTCACGATTGGAACGTCGTCATTCGCAACTTCGTGCCCGCTTACGATCCGCAAGCAAGGCCCGATGCGGCGAGACTGGCGTTTGAATCATCGCCGCTTGCGTCGATCAAGACGTGGCGTTCACCGGTGCTTCTGATTCACGGTGACGATGATCGCAACGTGCCGTTTAGCGAAACAGTACATTTGGTGGAGGCTCTCAGAAATCAGGGCGTGGAG